>JBJTJB010000268.1:0-1181 GCA_046095245.1 Bacteroidota bacterium
TGCCGGCGGTGACCGAACTGGTGATCGTCACCGATGACCAGCATTTTCACACCCAGTCCGCCCACCAGATAATCGCGCACAAAAGCTTCGTAACCGATTTCGGAAAATTCGGCGGTGAATTCCTGAATGACCAACACATCCACACCGAGGGATTCAAAAAGCCGGATCCGCTCCTCCAGGGTGTTCAGCATCAACAAGCGCGTGTCCGCTGGCCCGAGCACTTTCCGAGGATGAGGATGAAAAGTCAGCACCACGACCTGGCCATGGTTGGCCCGGGCAATGGCGCAAAGCCGCTCCAAAATGGCCCGGTGCCCCAGATGAACGCCATCGAAAGTCCCTACCGTTACGACCGGATAGGGGTGCCTGGGGACTTCACTTAATGCTCTGCAAACAATCACGACCATGAGGGAAATCCTTCATTATCAACAAATCAAGAAAAACTGTTGAGAAACTTCCCGGGCGCAAAAGTACACGTTGCAGGGCTCAGAACGCTTTTTTGGCTATTTTTGCACCCTCAAAACCAAGAAATACCCCATGAATACAGGAAAAATCGTCCAGGTCATCGGGCCGGTCATCGACATCAGCTTCGAAGGCGAAGGCTCAGTTCTCCCGAACATCCTGGAAGCGCTTGAAATCGATCGCCCCAACGGCCAGAAGATTGTGTTGGAGTGCCAGCAGCATATCGGTGAAGACACCGTGCGTGCCATCGCCAGGGACTCGACCGATGGTCTGGTTCGCGGAATGGCCGTGCGTGCTACCGGAAGTGCTATCCTCATGCCTACCGGCGACGCGATCAAGGGACGCCTGTTCAACGTTGTGGGTGAAGCCATTGATGGCATCAACTCGGTTAGCAACGCAGGCGGACTTCCCATTCACCGCGAGGCACCAAAATTCGAAGACCTGTCCACTGAAGCGGAAGTCCTTTTCACCGGAATCAAGGTAATTGACTTGCTCGAACCTTACTCCAAGGGGGGTAAAATCGGTTTGTTCGGTGGTGCTGGTGTAGGAAAGACCGTTTTGATCATGGAGTTGATCAACAACATCGCCAAAGGATATGCCGGTCTCTCCGTTTTTGCAGGTGTAGGTGAGCGTACCCGTGAAGGAAACGACTTGTTACGCGAGATGATCGAATCCGGCGTAATCAAGTATGGCGAAGCTTTCCGTCACAGCATGGAAAATGG
>JBJTJB010000269.1:0-5472 GCA_046095245.1 Bacteroidota bacterium
GTAGAATTCACATTGGTCGCTTTGGAATCATTGATGAAATCGATCCCATGCACAGCGGTTACAAATTCAAGGCGGTGTTCAATGTTTTCGAAATCGGTAAAACTTTCGCGTACGACATCTTTACGTATTTCAAGAATACGCCCGGCGATGCCGGCAGCCATTGAATTGTAGATGTTGTGTTTTCCTTGTAGTGCGAGTTCGTGAATGGACATAGCGAAGGTCTGGTTATCGGTTTGAATGGTTAGTTGATCGTGGTCGAGCCATGCACACATCCCGTCCGAAGAGCGGATACTGAAAGGATGCAGTTGCATGGATGTAGAAGTGTGATTCATCCTGCCGGTCGTCAGCGGATCATCCGCACAGAAAATGAAATGGTCGCCGGGGCCTTGATTGCGCAGGATTCTGAATTTCGAATCGATGTAGCGTTCGAGCTGGTAATCGTACCGGTCGAGGTGATCAGGGGTGATATTGGTAAGAATGGCTATGTCAGCCTTGAATTCGAAACAGCCATCCAGTTGAAAACTGGAAAGCTCCAGCACATAGTGGTCGAAATCCGATTCTGCCACCTGACGGGCAAAACTCCGACCAATGTTACCTCCGAGTCCGACGTGAAATCCGGCCTTTTTCAGAAGATGATGCGTAAGCAGTGTGGTGGTGGTTTTTCCGTTCGTACCGGTGATACAGATCATTTTCGCATCCGTAAACCGGGACGCAAATTCGATTTCAGAAATGACCGGAATTCCCTTCTCGAAAAAGTTGCGTACAACAGGCATCGAATCCGGAATACCGGGACTTTTCACGACAACATCCGCTTCAGTGGCAAGTGCAGCATGTCCACCCTCTTCAATCGCTGCTCCGCAGCGCAGCAATTCGTCCTTGTACCGGTCCGCAATCTTACCTGCATCGGAAACCGCAACGGTATATCCTTGCTTCCTGCCCAGCACAGCAGTACCGGTGCCGCTTTCGCCTGCACCTAGAATCAAGAGTCTGCCGGATGATGGAAACATGAACAGATCAGCGGAGTTTAAGGGTAGCTACACTCAGGACGGCCAGCATGATGCCGACAATCCAGAAGCGGGTGACAATTTTTGATTCGTGGTAACCGAGTTTCTGGTAATGGTGATGTAAAGGGGACATTTTGAAAATGCGGCGCCCTTCACCGAATTTTTTCTTGGTGTATTTGAAATAGCTCACCTGCATCATGACCGACAAATTCTCCACTAAAAACACCCCGCAGATGATGGGGATGAGTAGTTCCTTACGGATCGAAATGGCAAACACTGCAATGATTCCTCCCAGCGCAAGGCTCCCCGTATCACCCATAAATACCTGTGCAGGATAAGAGTTGTACCAAAGGAAACCGATGCACGCACCAACAATTGCGCTCATGAACACGAACAACTCGCCCGTGTGGGGGATGTACATGATGTTGAGGTAATCCGCAAACACGGTATTTCCCGAAACGTAGGCGAAAATGGCCAAGGTTGTACCGATGATAGCCGATGTGCCTGTTGCAAGCCCGTCAATACCATCTGTAATGTTGGCACCATTGGATACTGCCGTAATGATGAATGTGACGATTGCGATGAATAACAAGGGGAGCATCCAGTATTTCTGATCACCTGCCCAGGCTATGATATCAGCATAGTCAAACTCGTTGTTCTTCAGAAAAGGAATGGTTGTTTTGGTGGATTTTTCATTCTTACCGGAGTAGAGAACGCCATCTGCAAAACCGAGGTCGTTGATCACGGAGCTGCTGTGCTGTACGGTAATCGTTCCCTTTTGGTTTTTTTCGCGTACAACCACGTTCGGATTCAAATACAAAACCACACCTACAATCACACCAAGTCCGACTTGACCTACGAGTTTGCTCTTTGCACGTAATCCCTCCTTGTCTTTTTTGAAGACCTTGATGTAATCATCCAGAAATCCGATGCAGCCTAGCCAAAGTGTGCTGACAATCATCAGGATGACGTACACGTTATCAAGACGGGTGAACAGGATTGTCGGAATCAGAATGGCCGCGATGATGATCAATCCACCCATAGTCGGTGTACCCTGCTTCTGCTTTTGACCATCAAGACCTAAATCGCGAATGGTTTCCCCCACCTGAAGCCTCAACAACTGACCGATGATCCGCTTTCCAAGGAACAAGGTGATCACCAGTGAAGTGATGACTGCCATGGCCGCACGGAAAGACAGAAACCTGAATACCCCTGCTCCGGGTATATCATAAGTTGCATCGAGCCAATCGAATAGATAATAGAGCATAATCAGCAGGTTTCAAATGATTCTTCCAATACCTTCCTGTCGTCGAAAGGGTACTTCACACCGTTGATTTCCTGGTATTTCTCGTGTCCTTTACCGGCAAGCAGGATGATGTCACCCGGACGTGCAAGTGCCACCGCAGTACGGATCGCCTCACGCCGGTCACTCACAGCAAGCACTTTACGGGTTTGAGTAACCTGGATCCCTGCACGCATCTGCTGGATAATCGCCTCAGGATCCTCACTTCGGGGATTATCAGACGTTAGTATGACACGATCACTCAGCTCAGCAGCGATAGCAGCCATTTGAGGACGTTTGCCTGGATCACGGTCTCCTCCACAACCGACAACGGTGATCACCTGTTCATTACCGGTACGCAACTCAGCAATGGTGCCAAGCACATTTTGTAAGGCATCGGGGGTATGTGCATAGTCTACAATTCCGGATATCCCTTGCGGACCACTGACCTGCTCAAAGCGTCCCTCCGGCGGGGAAACCAATGACAATGCCGTTAAAACATCCAGTTTTTGTTCGCCGAGCAAAACAGCAGTGGCATACACTGCCAGCAGGTTGTAGGCATTGAACCCGCCCGTGAGCCTGCACAATACATCCGCACCATCAATATTGAGTAACAACCCGGCCACAGAGCGTTCAAGGATGCGGACCTTGTAGTCTGCGACGGAAGACATTGCGAATGTTCGGACTGTTGCACGCGAATTCTGCACCATGATCCGGTGATTGCGGTCATCCGCATTGACCAAGGCGAATGCACCCTCGGGCAACACGTCAAAAAAGCCCTTCTTAGCTGCTATATAGGCTTCAAAAGTCTTGTGATAATCGAGGTGATCGCGGGTGATGTTGGTGAAAACACCCGCCTTGAAATGCAGTGCGGAAACCCTGTGCTGCACCACTGCATGGGAACTCACTTCCATAAAACAATGCGTACACCCTACCTCAAGCATTTTTGACAACAACGCATTCAGCTGGATCGGGTCCGGAGTGGTATGTGTTGCCGTTATCTCAAGATCATTGACCAGGTTACGGACTGTACTGATCAGTCCGGTCTTGTGCCCCAATCGGCGGAAAAGCGCATGAAGTAAAGTAGCGGTTGTGGTCTTCCCATTCGTACCGGTCACTCCCACCAGACACAACTTCTCGCTGGGATGATCATAGAAATTTGCGGCGATGAATGATAGTGCATTGGCACTATCGCGCACCCGAACATAGGTGACACCTGCATGCAAAACACCGGGCATTTGCTCCACAACGACGGCTGCTGCCCCCTGCGAAATCACCTGATCGATAAAACGATGACCATCACTATTCGTGCCTCGGACAGCAATGAACAAACAACCATCTTCAGCCTGACGGGAATCAAAACATACTTTTCCGATAGGAATAGTAGTATTTCCGACAACCTCCTCGATGCCGGTCTTATAAATAAGATCGCTGAGTAATTTCATTAACCGAGTTCGATGGTGATGAGGCTGCCCCTTTCGGCAGTGCTTCCGGGTTTGATGGATTGACGTAAAACCGCACCGCGGCCACTGGGCTTCACCTGGAATCCCTGACGTTCGAGAAGATAAATAGCATCGCGTAGTCCCATTCCCGTTACATCGGGGACTTTGCCTGCCTGTGGCGTGTATTCCTTCAGATCATTCCGCACCCAACCATAAGCCGGAACCTTTGTAGCCATTCCCAATTGGCGGAACGTTTTGTTGGCCGTTACCGAACGCCCTGCTTTGAGAACAGGTCCTGCAAGCACCACCGAATCCGGGGGCGCTGTCAGCTCCTTGTGCATCTCAACATCGAGTGCGTAAACCTTATCGGCAATTTCCTTGAATACGGGGCATGCCACCGATGCCGCATAATACACATTGTTTCCGGGAGAGTACACTACCACAGCACAGGAATATCGTGGCTTGTCAGCAGGGAAATACCCGCAGAACGAAGCCTGATACTTTTTCTGAGCTCCATATCCGGATGCACCCTGTGCGATCTGTGCTGTCCCGGTTTTGCCTGCAATACTGTACTGGGCATGCTTGATATGACTGGCTGTTCCGGACCGAACAACCTCTTCGAGCAGTACCCGGGCTTTCGCAATGGTTTTCGAAGAACAGATTGAATCGGCAATCACCTCAGTCGGGAAAGTCCTGACGACCTCACCCATGTTGCGGATTTCCTTCACGAAAAGCGGCTTCACCATTTTACCGTTATTGGCAACTGCATTGTAGAACGTAAGCAATTGCAGCGGAGTGAACAAGGACTCATAACCAATCGACATGTACGCCAGCGAATTCTTAGACCAATCCTCACTGTAGGTGTTTTTCATGCGGGGCTTCAGGCCGCCTTTGATCTGCAATGGAATTGAATCGGCGATGTGCATTGAGCGCAACCTATCGATGAATGCCTGGGGGTTTTTCTCATACGACCGCTTGATGATCTGATAAATACCCACATTGGTACTGACCGCAAATGCCTTTTTGACGCTCACCCGGCCGTATCCGCCATCGTGCGAATCGGAAAGAATGTAACCACCGGCCAATCGTTGCTTTCCACCGTAAGTATCTACCGTGTCGTCCAGATCAATGAGTCCGTCCTCCAAGGCAGCCATTACCGATGCCAACTTGAATGTTGAACCCGGTTCTGATCGATAGCCTAAGACGAAGTTGTAATCTTCACGGTATTCACCGGCATTGTTTCGTCGGAGGTTTGCTATCGCTTTTACATGCCCTGTTGAAACCTCCATCAAAACAGCACAACCCATTTCAGCGTTGTGCTTGCTGAGCTGGTCCATCAATGCATGCTCGGCAACATCCTGCAGATTCAGGTCGATGGTTGTAACGATATCATAACCGTCGTTGGGCTCGATTTCATTCTCCGTATTAACCGGTTTCCAGACGCCACCCGCAATCCGGCGCATCAAACGCTGGCCTTGAGTGCCACTCAACTCCTTGTCGAAAGCGCCTTCGATACCGACAGGCTGTACGGATTTGTTCGGCAGACTGAAGCCAACTGTACGCTGTGCAAGAATATTGAAAGGCCGCTCGCGCCTGCTTGTCTGATCCAGAATCAAGCCGCCCTTGTTTTTCCCTTGCCGGAAAATCGGAAAAGATTTGAGCGCCTTTTGTTGTTTGTAGGAGATATTCCGCTTCAATAGGAAAAACCGATCTCCCTCACTGCGCGCGTCCCGCAAAATACGAC
>JBJTJB010000270.1:0-9989 GCA_046095245.1 Bacteroidota bacterium
CGAGGGAGCTTCTTTTGCCATCAAATCCGCAGCCATTGTCAGTTCGCTCAATGCCTGCGAAGAGCCTGAATTCAAGGTTCAATACAGCGGTAGGCTTCGTGGCCTCGACCGTCCCGCCCAGGTGAAGCGCCTCCGTAGGCATGTGTTCATGGTGAAGGTCAGCAACTGATCTTTGCCGCTTTAATCGCTTTTCGACTTCATCCTAATCGGGGCTTAATTACCTTTGCCGTGTTCACCTTATGCGAGTCCTGGTCCTTTATGCTTTCCTGTTGTCGGTTTTTATCGGCCACAATTCCTTTGGCCAGGAGGCATGGACTTTACAGCGTTGCGTGAATTATGCGCTTGAGCACAACCTCAGTGTGCTTCGTGCCGAAATCAGCTCCGAGCTTTCAGCAACCACGGTCCAGCAAAGCCGTTTCGCACTATTTCCCACCTTGAACGGTTCTACAGCCCGCAATTGGAACTTCGGATATACCATCGATCCATACACGAATAATTTTACAACCGGACAAGTCACCTCGGATAACTTTTCACTCAATTCGGCAGTCACGCTTTTCGGGGGATTCCAGCTCCGCAAGGCTTTGCAGCAAAGCAGTCTTGAATACCTCGCAGCCGGTCAGGATGTGCGCAAAATCAAAAACGATATTTCTTTGAATGTGGTTTCGGCTTATCTGCAGGTTGTTTATGCAAAGGAGCAACGCAAGGTAGCCGAGGGCCGGGTTGAGCAGGCCCAACAGCAATGTGACCGGTTGAAGCGGATGGTGGAGAATGGTATGGCCGTCCAGGGAAATTTGCTCGATGCCGATGCCCAACGTGCAGCCGAAGAGCTTGCCCTGGTATCGGCAGTTAACCAGGTTGAACTTGCAAGGCTTGCACTTGCTCAATTGCTGCAACTCGATCAGGTGGTTGGTTTTGATGTGGAGGATCCGCTTATTGCGGCCCCGGATACCGGCCTGCAGCAGAAAACCCTTGATGAGATTACGGCGATTGCCTTATCAGCCCTTCCGGAAATGAAAGCGGCCGAATACCGCTTGCGCAGTGCCGAAAAAGGTGTTTCAGCGGCGCAGGGTGGCTTGTATCCCCGCCTCACGGCATTCGGTCAGATCAGCACGTTTTATGCATCAAGCGCTCAGCGATTTGCCGGAGTAGATACGATTGGAATCGTGCCGATTGGCGCAACTGCCTCGGGTGAACTTGTTTATGCACCCACGTTTCGTTCGCGTTTCGAAACCAATCCGTTTGACGAGCAGGTGAACCAGAATCTCAATAAGATATTTGGATTGTCACTGAATGTACCCTTGTTCAATGGCGCAAGTTCACGCTTGGCGCTGCGCCGGGCGCGTCTGAATTTGGAAAGTGCTCGGTTGAACCATTCTGGAATCAAGAATCAGATAGCTCAAAGCGTACAACAGGCCGATGCCGACATGCGTGCAGCCAAAGCCCGTTACCGCTCATCGTCCAATGCCCTTACCGCATTTGAAGCTGCATTCGGTTATGCCTCCCGCCGTTATGATGCCGGATTGATCAATTCGCTCGAATACCTCACAGCACTGAACAATCTGACCCGGGCGAAAATCGATGCCCTTCAAGCCCGCTACGATTACATTTTCCGGATGAAGGTGCTTGACTTTTATGCCGGAATTCCGCTCACCCTATAAGGATACTGCTATGTCCAAAATCGCGACGAAATGGAAATTAATTGGCGGCTTTTTGCTGTTTCTGCTGATTCTCTCTGTCGTAGCCAAGCGTCAGGGGTGGATCGGTTCGCCTGATGCGACACGTGTCTACACCGAAAAGACCGAGCTGCGTGACATTGTTGAAACCGTTTCTGCCAATGGAAAAGTTCAGCCGGACGTGTAATTGAAAATCACCGCCGATGTCAGCGGCTAAATCACCCAGCTGGATGTACGGGAAGGGCAGGTGGTAAAAAAAGGAACCCTCTTGTGCAGAATAAATCCGGAGGTGTACGTTTCCAGCCTAGAGCGTGCCGAAGCTGCCGTGAATACGTCAAAGGCCAATCTCTTGAACAGTAAGTCAAGGCTGACTCAGGCTCAGGCTCAATTCCAGCAGAGTGAGTTGAATTTCAACCGCAACCAGAAGTTGTTCGATGACAAGGTGATTTCTCCTGCCGAATTCGACAATATCCGTTCAACCTACGAAGTGGCCCGCGCCGAAGTTGATGCTGCAAGGCAGTCGGTTTCGGCAGCAACGTTCAGCGTGAACAGTGCCGAGGCCGGCCTGAAGGAGTCGCGCGAGAACCTGAACCGGACCAGTATTTATGCACCTGTAGATGGTACCATCTCCAGTCTGAGCAAGGAGAAAGGTGAACGGGTCGTAGGAACCAACATGATGGAGGGAACGGAAATCATGCGTTTGGCAAATCTGAACGAAATGGAAGTGAGTGTCGATGTCAGCGAAACCGATATCGTCAGAGTAAGTGAAGGCGATACGGCCGATGTCGAAATAGATGCATGGCTCGGCACAACCTTCCGTGGAATCGTTACGGAAGTTGCCAATTCTTCCACACTTGCCGGCGCACTGCCTACGACCGATCAGGTCACGAATTACACCGTCAAGGTTCGGATCCTGCGCGAATCCTATGTGCATCTGCTCGAGGGCAAGCCAGCCAATTACAGCCCTTTCCGGCCCGGTATGTCGGCCACTGTCGATATCCGCACCCGCACTACCCCGAATACATTATCGGTCCCCATCCAAGCCGTGACCACCCGCGATACCGCTCAAGCCAAAGGAGCAAGCGCCGCAACCGAGCCCGATGAAGTCGTTTTTGTGCAGGCGAACGGGAAGGCCCTCTTACGCAAAGTCAAAACGGGTATTCAGGATAACCAGTTCATCCAAATCATGGAAGGGCTCAAGGTTGGTGATGAGGTGATTGCCGGACCCTATTCGGCGGTATCCAAATCGCTGAGCAATGATGAGGCGGTAGAGGTTGTCAGTAAAGATGACTTGTTTGAAGGTGAAAAGGACTGATCAGTCCGGATCCAGCGCCATCTGCCATGTCAGGCCAGCAAGGACCTTTGATCCTACTCATTGAAACGGCTACCGACCGATGCTCTGTGGCATTGGTGAATGGACTGGCTGTACTGGAGGAAATCCATGCGGAGGAGCCGCGGGTACATGCCGCACAGTTAGCCGTAATCATTGATGGATTATTGAACAAGTACGACTCCCGTCGCGAGCAGCTGAAAGCAGTGGCGGTCAGCTCCGGACCTGGAAGTTATACGGGATTGCGCATCGGCGTATCAACGGCCAAAGGGATTTGTTATGCCCTTGGTATCCCCTTGATTGGAATTGATACGACCCTGGCCATGGCCAATGCCTATCGGAAAAGCAATACAGGATTCGATTCATCTTGTAATCTGCTTCCTGTCATCGATGCCAGACGGATGGAAGTGTATGGTGCACTGTATGATTCTCAACTGCATGTTGTCGAATCCTTGCGTGCCGAGGTGCTGCATCTGCAGTCTTTTATCGCATCCACCGAAGCAACAGTGTGTGTGTTTGGTGATGCAGCCGCTAAATGTCTTGAGGTGTACTCCGGAAATCCGCGCGTGAAGGTCGATACGGCGTTTGAAATGTCAGCGCTCGGTTTGCATGAACTTGCCTGGGAGCGATTCACCGCCGGAAGATTTGAAGACTTGGTTACGTTTGAACCACGCTACCTGAAGGAATTTGTGACCAAGCGGAAAGGTGGTGTAATCGAGATTGCCAGCAACAATGCTCCATCTGAATGAACAAAACAGCCTTACTCCTGTTCTTATCCCTGGCCTCTTTGATGGCATGCAATGCCAGGCCGAGCGAAATGGACCAAACCAATTCACACAAAATGACCGATACCAGTTCGAATGTAGATAGTGCACATACCGATACGGCCACCTTCGGTGCAGGATGTTTCTGGTGTGTTGAAGCCGTATTTCTTGAATTGAAAGGTGTAGTGCAAGTCGCAAGCGGCTATATGGGAGGTCAGCGTGCCAACCCAACGTACGAGCAGGTATGTTCAGGAGCGACCGGACATGCGGAGGTCATCCAATTGGTGTTTGATACACGGGTCATTTCGTATCCCGAATTGCTGGAGGTTTTTTGGTCGGTACACGACCCGACAACCTTGAACAGGCAGGGAGCCGATGTCGGGACTCAGTACCGTTCGGTTGTATTTTATCATTCCGAGAGCCAGAAAGAACTGGCCCTGGAGTATAAAAGGAAGTTGGATGAGAGTGCTGCGTTTTCAGCCCCCATCGTAACGGAAATCAGCCCCGCAACGGTTTTTTATAAAGCCGAAGCCTATCATCAGAATTACTACAACAGCAACGGGAATCAGCCGTATTGCTCGCTGGTGATTCGTCCCAAAGTCGAGAAATTCCGAAAGGTTTTCGAGGAGAAGTTACGTTGACCGGCCTCAGTTTTTGAGGTTGAAATACTGCGAAGCCATTTCATTGACCGCCGTACCGATTGCCAATCCCGCTGTGGCAGCAGGTGAGGGTGCATTTAATACGTGCAAGGCATTGTGACGGTGTATGATTTTGAAATCATCAATCATGTTTCCGTCCGCATCAAGGGCCATAGCACGTACGCCTGCACGCCCGGGTACGATATCATCCATCGTGAGGGAAGGAATCAGGCGTTGAAGCCGTTGAAGGAACAAGCGTTTGCTGAATGCCCTGCGGTATTCGTCCAAACCGAATTTCCAGTGCCGCAGGAACAGTTTCCAGGTTCCGGGGTACGATAAGGCTTCGGCGGTATCCCTCAGGTTGAAGTCCGTTTTACCGTAGCCTTCGCGTTTGAAGACAAAAACAGCGTTGGGTCCGCATTCGGTCGGGTGGCCGATCATGCGCGTGAAGTGTACACCCAAAAATGGGAATTGGGGATTGGGAACCGGATAGATGAGGTGCTTCACCTTGTGCTGGGCTTCCGGTGTCAGTTCGTAGTAATCACCACGGAAACCAACGATTCGCATTTCCGGATCGATACCGTCCTTGCGTGCGATGCGATCCGTTTGTAAACCACTGCAATTGATGATGTAGCGTGCCTGATACCGGGCCTTGGGTGTGACCACCGTGGTGTGTGAATCAGATTTCTCGAAATCGGTCACCTCTTCTCCGAGCCGTACTTCACTTCCGGAAAACTTCTCTCGGATTAGTTTGGCAAGGGTTTCACACACGGCTGCAAAATCGATGATTCCGGTACAACCTACGCGGATGGCTTTGATTCCTGCGCAATAGGGTTCGATTTCACGGATCCGTTCAGGGCCGATCAGTTCAATATCCTCCACACCATTTTCCAGTCCGTGGCGATAAACCTTTTCCATGTGGGCCAATTCACTCTCGTGGGTGGCCACAATTACTTTTCCGCAAACATCGTGTCCTATACCGTGCTCCTTTGCAAAAGCAACAATCTCCCGGCGACCTTCTACACAGTTGCGTGCCTTGTAGCTTCCGGGTTTGTAATAGATGCCACTGTGCAGCACACCGGAGTTCCGTCCGGTTTGGTGGGCGGATACCCGATTCTCCTTTTCAAGCACACAGATCTTCAGTTCCGGATGGTTCAGGTTGAGTTTATAGGCTGTTGAAAGTCCTACGATTCCTCCACCGATGACGACTATGTCGAAAGTGTGTTGTTCCATAAATTAACTCTTGTTATTATTCCTGCGCAGCGACCACCTCACGTACACCCGGTACCATTTGTTTCAGCAGGTTCTCGATGCCCGACTTGAGTGTGACCGTCGAAGAAGGGCATCCGCTACAGGCCCCTTTCAGGACAACTTTCACAACACCATCGCGGTATGATTTGAAATCGATGGCGCCACCATCACCTTCAACTGCAGGGCGGATGTATTCTTCGAGGATGGAGATGATTTTTTGTTCGGCGTCCGGATCAGGCTCATGGTGTTGTTCCAACTCGACTTCGACCGGTTCCGGTTTTGGAGAGGTGCTTTCCAGAGGAGCAGTGAGGTGGTCGGCCGCAAAAGGGGAATTCAGGAACACCGGATCACCCGACATGAGGTAACCGCGGATAAATTCCCGCAATACATTGCTGATGTCGAACCAGTCCAGCTCAGCAGTCTTATTGATTGTGACGTAGTTGGAACTGATGAAAATGCGCTCCACACCGCTGAATGCGAAAAGTTGCTGGGCCAGGGGACAATTTCCTGCCTGTGCAGGATGTTGGTATTCGACGGTTCCACCTTCTACGAGCATCACATCGGCTACGAATTTGAGGCTGTTGGGGTTGGGAGTCAGTTCGGCGTAAACGTTGATGGGTCGCATGGTCACGAAGAGCGGTGGCAAAGGTAGCAGTTAAACAAGCGGGCGGGGCGGAAGTTAGGTCATACCTTTGCAAGCATGCGCATCAACACGGATTTTCTGGTCATCGGCTCGGGCATTGCCGGTCTGGGTTTCGCGCTTAAGGCCGCAGAGTTCGGTCGTGTGATGGTCATCACCAAAGTCCGGACTGATGAAACCAATACGAAGTACGCTCAGGGCGGGATTGCGGCCGTGACTTATTCGCCCGATTCCATCGAAAAGCATGTGGCGGATACCCTGGATGCCGGTGCCGGCTGTTGCGATGAACGGATTGTACGCATGGTGATCACCGAAGGCATTGAGCGGGTGAATGAGTTGATTGCATGGGGTGCTCGTTTCGACCGGAAGAATGACGGAACCTTCGACCTGGCCCGGGAAGGCGGACACACCCAAAGCCGTATTCTTCATGCGCGCGATAGTACTGGAGCAGAAATTGAGCGCACCTTGTTGGATCAAGTGGAGAAGCACCCGAACATCACACTGCATCCGCATCTGTTTGCTGTGGATCTGATTACTCAGCATCACTTCGGTATGTCTGTAACCCGGGGTATGCAGGATTTGCGCTGCTTCGGGGCTTATGTGTTGGATACGAATACCGGTGAAGTTGGTCTTGTGGCCAGCCGGGTGGTGTTGATTGCAACGGGTGGTGCGGGACAATTGTACCGCGTCACGACCAATCCGCTTATCGCCACCGGTGATGGAATCGCCATGGTCGATCGTGCCCAGGGCCACCTTGCTGATATGGAATTCATCCAGTTTCACCCTACGGCATTGTACAGACCCGGTCACAATCCCGCATTCCTTATTTCTGAGGCCGTTCGTGGTGCCGGTGCGGTACTCCGTAACCGTGAGGGACATGATTTCGTCCGAGACGAGGATCCGCGTGGTTCCCTCGCCCCACGGGACATTGTAGCCAGAGCCATCGACCGTGAACTTTCACGAACCGGTGCCGAGTGCGTATATCTTGATTGCAGTTCGATTGGTCCGGACGAGTTTGCAACCCATTTCCCAGGCATATTGTCCCGGTGTAGGTCACTGGGGATCGACCCCATGCGCGAACCGATTCCCGTTGCTCCTGCGGCCCATTACCTATGCGGCGGTATCAGCGTGGACGAACATGGTTGTACCGGAATTGAAGGTTTGTATGCTGCCGGGGAATGTACGCGCACAGGTTTGCATGGTGCAAACCGTCTCGCATCCAATTCGTTGTTGGAAGCGGCGGTCTACGCACATCGCGCAGCACTTCATGCCGCAGCACATTTCCCCAGGGACATTGATGTTAATGTCATCCCGGATTGGAATTCGCAGGGAACTTGCACCCCACGTGAGCAAATACTCATTAGCCAGACCCGCAGGGAATTGCAATCACTCATGAGTGCCTATGTAGGCATTGTCAGAAGCGATGACAGGCTCAATCGGGCCAACGAGCGTGTACGGATGCTCCTTTCCGAAACCGAAAAGCTCTACAACCGTTCACCGCTTTCGGTCGTGCTCTGCGAACTGAGGAATATGGTACTACTCGCTGATCGAATCATTACAGCTGCATTGAATCGCAGGGAAAATGTCGGGTTGCATTTTAATATTGATCTTCCTGTGAATTCCAATGCCTGAATTTCTTCCCTTACATCGGATCCAATCGGACGCGGAGTTCAATGCAGAGGCCCTGGCCTTATTCCATTGGCAGAGGGAGAACGTGGAGGTATATCGACGCTTTTTAGATTACACAGGTCGGAATGCAGATGCGATCCTGAGCTGGAAAGACATTCCTTGCTTACCGGTTTCAGCATTCAAGACCCATTCGGTATTGGCCAGCGGTATGCAGGCAACCATCACGTTCAGCAGCAGTACCACCTCCGGTGATAAGCCATCCCTGCATCACCTGCCGATTGTTGAATTGTACAACGAATCGTTTTTGGAGGGGTTCCGGCGCATATATGGCGATCCGCAAGCGTATTGCATTCTTGCCTTATTGCCTTCTTACCTCGAACGCAGCGGCTCCTCCCTTGTGTATATGGCTGAGGCTCTCATTCAAAAGAGTACCGATAAACGAAGCGGATTCTTTCTGGATCAATGGGAGGAGCTTCATCGGATCCTGAACGAATTGAAGTCCGAAAATCGAAAAACCGTTCTGCTGGGCGTCACATTCGCGCTGCTTGATTTTGCGCAGCAATACCCGGTTCATTTTCCGGCACTTATCGTCATGGAGACGGGTGGGATGAAGGGGCGCAGAAAGGAACTAGTCAGAGCAGAGGTGCATTCAGCTTTGGTAAGTGCATTCGGAATTCCTTCGGTTCATGCAGAATATGGTATGACTGAGTTGCTCAGCCAGGCCTATGCGGTTGAGGAGGGACAGTTCGTATCTCCTCCCTGGATGCGAATCCGTGTCATGGATGCGACCGATCCTTTCACCGAACTTGAACCGGGCCGAAGCGGACGCATCGTGGTTGCTGATTTGGCCAACCGGTACTCCTGTGCCTTTATCGCTACCGACGACATCGGCAGGATGCATGCGGACGGTACTTTTGAAGTGCTTGGGCGTTTGGACTATTCCGATGTCAGGGGCTGTAACTTGATGGTGTTCTAAGGATTGGTACTATTGTTCCATCCCTGAAAGACCTGTTGATTCTTTTTCAGATGAGCCGTTGAAATACAACCGGCGGGTGAATAGATTTGTCCTGCTGAGGCAAGGACATGGGAAATGTGCGGTATTTGCGGTCGACGTATCTGTTCACGGATTTTCTCCTGCTGAACCTGACATTCTGCCTGGTCAGTTTTTATTTCAAATGGCCGAACCTGACCGCGGATCCGAATTTCCTGGCGCAATTCATTTACATCAACATCATCTGGCTCCTCACCACTACGATCGTTAAGGTGCATGAGCTGGAGCGTGGGATGCGTTTTGAGCAGATACTGTCCCTGGTAATCCGGGCGGCGACACTCTTCACACTCATATTGGCCACGGTACTGTATGTATTCAGTGATTATGTGATTTCCGTGTACCATGCCGAAGTGAAGATTGTTGCCTGGGTCTTCGTCTTCATCCTGTGGCGGACCGGTATGGCCTATGCCCTGAGTTCCATGCGGCGAAAAGGAAAAAACATCCGCAAGGTCATGATTGTGGGGAATGGTCAGGCTGCAGTGGATATGATGCGTTTTTTTCAAAAGCACCCCGAAACGGGGTACAAGCTGGCCGGTGTGTTTTGCGATGAGACACATTTATTACAATCCGAACAGGTTACAGGCCGTATTGACCAAGCCAAGGACTTCGCCAGGGACAACGAGGTGGACGAGATCTTCTGTTCTCTGTCCGGCTTGCAGGCCGCCACCGTAACCGATATGATGAATTTTGCAGACAATAACATGCTGCGATTCAAAGTGATTCCTGATTTCAGGGGGTTTTTGAACCGGAAGGTGAACGTGGATTTCTATGGTCTGGTTCCCGTGCTGAGTATGCGCAATGAACCGCTGCAATTGGTTTCAAACCAGATTTTAAAACGTGCATTCGATATCCTGTTTTCACTCTTGGTCTTGCTGATGGTGTTTCCCTTGGCCTTTCTGATTTTCGCGCCATTGATCAAGTTGAGTTCGCCCGGGCCGGTGTTTTTCCGTCAGCTTCGTGCAGGGCGCGACAAACGCGAATTCTATTGTTACAAGTTAAGGACGATGAAGGTC
>JBJTJB010000271.1:0-1346 GCA_046095245.1 Bacteroidota bacterium
TAATAATACACAAAATCCTTGCTGCTAAACTGATCTGCAACCCATTGGTTTTCGAATACCGTCCGAAACAGATCGGCAACGATTGAGCCTTCCCTACCTGCCAGGTAAAATCGATTCGTAAAGCTTATGCCCGCATTCCATGCGTGCTCCAAACGCGGTTGCTCAAGCACTTTGAGTGTTTTTGCGCTCGTGAACAATCCAATGTTGTCCGCATAGGGGTTCGGATACCTCCTGGCTGAACCGGCACTTGCCCGGAGAATGGCATCATCGCTAAAGTTGTATTTAATATTCAATCGCGGAGTTAGCAGGACACCAAAGAGGTTGTGATGGTCGGCACGAAGGCCGGCAATGGCACCGAAAGGACGTGATTCGCAGCCGAAAGTATATTCGAAATAGGCACCAGGTATCCATTCCGTACGACTGAATGCACTATCGTTGACCTGCTCATCCAGCTTGTCCAGCCTGAAATCAAGGCCGGTTTTGAACTTGTGATCGGTGGTGCCAAAAACGCCCATATAGATGGCATTTGCATACACGCTGGCCTGAGTCCCGGTGTAGTCTTGTCTTCCAAAAAACGCATCTTGATTATGAAAAGCAGTTGAAAGTTGTATTCCGGCTGATCGATACGGTTGATCAGGAAAAATAAGCCCCGTTTTTGCATAGGCCTCCACCCGGTTCAGTCGAATGCGAATCCCATACCGGTCATACGTAGAACGATCACGTGAGGCATCGAAGTCCAGTTGCCCACCATTCCGCTCCTCTGCAAATGCCTTTATACCCAGTTGACCTTCGTATCGATTACGTACGTTGAAATGCAAGCGGTTGTACACATTCGCCTGCCTGTATTTCGGCATATCCAGAAACCCATCCTTGTTATCGTCCCACTCGCGCTGCATACCACTGAAATGAGTCATCAACATATAGTTCCAGCTTCCACGCAAAGGCTTCGAGTAAATCGCATTCACCTCTCCCCTGCCGAATGCATCTGCATACAGGTTCAGATGAACCAAGGGTTGTGGCTTGAGCGGCTTTCTGAACTCGACATTGATCTGACCGGTCAGGCCCTCATACCCAGCAGAAACAGAACCTGCGCCTTTACTGATCTGGATGGACTCCATCCATGAACCCGGAATGGCCGTAAGCCCGAATGGTGCTGCCAAAACCCGCATGGTTGGAACGGCTTCACCGAGCAATAACGTATAAATACCGGAAAGACCCAACAGTTGAATTTCCTTGGCTCCTGTTAACGCGTCGCTGTAGTTCACATCAACGGAAGGGTTGGTCTCGAAACTCTCCGACAAATTACAACAGGCAGCCTTCAGCAACTCTCCTTCATTCAGGGTTTC
>JBJTJB010000272.1:0-3017 GCA_046095245.1 Bacteroidota bacterium
AGAGTGGAACCATCTTGCCATACCACGGTGGCTGTAGCTGAATTCGTGGCAGTCAGTGTGATGGATTCTCCTGTACAGATGGATTGGTCCGAACCGAAACTGAAAACAGGAATCGGATAAAAAAGTACGCTTATGGTATCCTGTCCAACACATCCTCCGCGGCTGACGGTGACGCTGTAGTCATCTGCAGTTGTCACCGTCAATGAGGAGCCCGTCGTTCCGTCCGACCACTCAACTGTTGCACCTGCAAACGAACCGGGATCCAGTAGCACCTGATCACCGGCGCAGGAACTGATATCGGTGCCGAGGTCGGGTTCCGGGGTTTCAATGATTTCCAGCGTGTATTGAACCGTATCGCTCAATAATCCGTCCCAGGCAATCAATGTGACGGTAAATGTACCAGCAGAGCTAAAAGTGTGGAACGGATTGCTTAGGGTGCTGGTGTTACTTGCCGACCCACTGAGCGGATCACCAAAATCCCAGCGCAGCGAGTCGGCAACGGGCACAAGTGAGGTGAACGCGGTCGCCGTACCGGAACAGGTATCAGCGTAGGTGAAGTCGGCTACAATAAAGAACTGCTGCAGGAAATTCGGTAGACCATAACCGGAACTTCGTCCACCGAGACTGAGGGATGCTGGATTGAAACCACAAGCGGCTCCCTGAAGGTTCGGGAGGTTGATGACACCGAGCGATGTGCCCAGGTAATGGCAAACATAGATCCGTTGGTCGATTCCCAGTTGAAGTGCACCCAATAGTCCGTTGTGTGAACCAACCACCTGAGTAGATCCGGCCACAGCAGCCGGATTACCAGCCAACAAGTCGGTTTGGAACACGTCACCGGGAATGTTCATGCCGGTTACATAAAGGAATCGCCCATCCGGTGAAAATTCTGCACCATAAACCTGCGGAGTATACGTGATCGTAAGCGGATTACTGATTTGCCCGGTGGCATTGTTGAAGTCGAACACTTCAACCACGCGGGGGCCCCGGATGACACAAGCCAGTTTACTGGCATCGGGTGAGGACTTCAGGTATCCGTGCGAATTGATGAAATTGCCGCCGTGAACAGAACCGATGTTTGACTGCACTGCGGTATTTCCCACGCCTGCCGAGGTGATCGGATACGCCAAGAACGTACTGTTGTTCCATCCATGAACAATTACCCATGCATCGATACCGTTTGCATGCCGAACTGCTGTCAGTTTTTCGGTTACAGGTGTAGCCAACAGGATGTTTTTGCTGGTTACTTCTCCAAATCCATTGTTCAGGTTCATGTCAACCAGGCTGTAACACAATCCACGCGGTCCTCCGTTGGTATCAACCGTGAACACGTAGTAGAGCGAACTATTTCCCGGAGCAGGTACTATGATGGTGGCCTGCGTTGCCAAACCATCTCCATTGAGTCCACTGCCATTCGGCATCACCTGGTGGCTGCGGTCCCATACCTGATTCCCATTGGTGTAGAATTGAAGGTTACCGTTGACATCCGAAATGCTTGCGCATCCTTCAAACGCAGTTAAAGCCCCATTGGTGAGCGGTGTTGGAGGATTTGTGGCAAAGTCCAATCCGGCCTGGGTCCCGAAATACCAAAAACGAGCCTGTCCAGGCTGGGCGTTGGAAGAACCATGACCCAGAATCATGAGAAGGAAAATGACTAAAATCCGCATCTTGAGCAAAGTTCGTGAATGCGAACTTCAAATGAAATAAAAGACCCTGCGAAATACCGCCTGTTTTGAACAGATAGGGGTTATTTTTACCGGCATGAGACCAAATCCCAAAACAACCCGAATCGTTCGGTTTTATGTGCCCATCCTCGTGCTTTTCTTTTCACCTTTCGTAAAAGCACAAGAAGCAGTATCCTTTGACCCTTCTGTTTATGATACTGTTGCCGGAGATCCACTGAAAGCAAGGTTGTATACGCTCCCCAACGGATTGAAAGTGTGCCTTTCGGTTTACAAAGATGAACCCCGGTTCCAGTCTATGATCGGGGTGAAGGCGGGGTCGAAACACGATCCGGCTGAGCATACAGGTCTTGCGCATTACCTGGAGCATATGCTGTTTAAGGGAACAGACAAATATGGCACACTCGATTACACCAAGGAGAAGCCACTGATCGACACGATTTTTTCGCTGTATGACCGCTATGGCTCGGAACGGGATAGCATGAAGCGGGCCCTGTTGTATAAGCAGATCGATTCGGTTTCGGGTGTAGCGGCGCGATTTGCCATCCCGAATGAATTCGATAAAATGACTGCAGGATTGGGGGTTAGCGGAGTAAATGCATTCACATCCAACGAACAAACCGTGTACATCAACAATGTTCCCTCGCATCAATTGGAACCTTTTCTGGACATTGAAGCCGAACGATTTAGGAATCCCGTCATGAGGTTGTTTCATACCGAGCTGGAGGCCGTTTACGAGGAGAAAAACCGATCGCTGGACAATGACCGGTCGAAGGTTTTTGAGGCGCTGTACGCGGGATTGTTCCCGAACCATCCTTACGGAACCCAAACCACCATCGGAACCATCGAGCACCTGAAGAACCCTTCGCTGAAGGCGATTGTCAATTATTTCAATACCTACTATGTGCCCAATAACATGGTTATTTCACTCAGTGGTGATTTTGATCCGGACCAGGCCATTCGAATGATCCATGCGCGGTTCGGTGGCATGAAATCCGCCCCTGTTCCGGCGTTTAAGTTCACACCGGAAAAACTGATCAAGGTGCCTGTTGTGAAAGAAGTGTATGGCCCCGATGCGGAATCTGTCGTGATGGGTTTTCGATTTCGGGGAGCATCTAGTGAAGATGCAGATGTGTTGACCATGGTGGATTACATCCTGTCGAATGGCCAAGCGGGATTACTGGACCTGAATCTGAATAAGAAGCAGCAGGTTCTTGGCGCCGGTTCAACGGTGCGGATCATGCGCGATTACAGTGTCCATCAGTTATCCGCTCGCGCCCGGGAAGGGCAAAGCCTTGAGCAAGTCCGCGATTTGCTGTTGGGACAGATCATGGA
>JBJTJB010000273.1:0-3348 GCA_046095245.1 Bacteroidota bacterium
AGGCGATTCCCTATTCCGATACCGATTGCTTTCGTGGGATACATCGGCCGTTCACGAAACCTGGTCGCCGCCCTACGGCACGTCGGCTTCTATTGATAATCACTATCGCATCCTCGCTATCCAACTGGAGGACACCGAACGAAAACATCCCATTACGCTGGAATTCCGCTTATACGACGAAGGTCTTGCCTATCGGATTCGCCTCGACGGGCCGGAGAAACAAGAAGCCCGGATCAAATCGGAGCTTGGTTCGATGCGTTTTTCAAAAGCACAACGCGCACACTGGTGCTGGGCCGACTACAACACACTCGAAAAAACCTATCAGCATACGCCCCTCGATTCGGCTCTTCATGCGGCCGCGCCGTTTACCGTGGAAGATGCGCAGGGTCGGTGCATCGCTGTGTATGAGGCGGCTTTGGTGGACTATCCCATGCTCTCCTGGAAAAAGCACGGAGCAGCAGCGCGCTCCTATCAGGTCCATCTTTGTCCGGGAGCGGATGGATTTGCCCTGAAGAAATCATTCCCGGTGCAGACACCCTGGAGGGTGGTTGAGGTATCGGACAATGCCGCCCGCTTGATGGAGTCGCAGTTCGTACTCAAGCTGAATGCTCCGCCTGCAAGGACCGATTGGTCCTGGGTTAAGCCCATCCGGTACATCGGTGTCTGGTGGGAGATGCACCTGGGATTGTCCGAATGGAAAGCGGATGCAGGCCGGCACGGAGCCACAACAGCGCGTGTTAAACACTACATCGACTTCGCTGCGGCGAATGGAATTGAGGGGGTGCTGATCGAAGGCTGGAATACCGGTTGGGAGCGGTGGGGCCAGAAAGAGGCCTTCGATTTCATCAGCTCTGCGCCCGATCTCGAGTTACCTGAACTTGTCCGCTATGCACGCGAAAAGGGGGTGGAAATCATCGGACACCACGAAACCGGCGGAGATGTGATTGCATACGAACAGCGCATCGACAGTGCATTTGCGTTTTATAACCGCATGGGTATCCGTTATGTGAAGACGGGTTATGCGGGACCGGTGAATCCGCCAACGGAGCCCCACCACGGACAGTACATGGTGAATCACCTCAACTGGGTGATGGAGACTGCTGCCCGCTACCGGATCATGCTGGACGTACACGAATCGGTTATTCCCTCGGGACTCAGCCGAACCTGGCCCAACCTGATGACCTTTGAGGCGGTACGGGGCATGGAATGGAATGCCTGGAGTGAAGGGAACAGCCCCGACCATGCCTGTACCCTGCCGTTCACCCGCGGATTGGCCGGGCCGATGGACTATACGCCCGGGGTATTTGATATCCTCATGACCCAGTGTGCATCGGAACGGATCACCTGGAACGGACAGGGCCGTGGTGAAACAGCAGTACACAGCACGCTGGTACATCAATTGGCACTTCCGGTGGTGTTATATAGCCCGATGCAGAAGTTCGCCGATCTGCCCGAAAATTATGCGCAGCATCCTGAAGCCTTTGAACTCATGCAGGCGATTCCGGCCACCTGGGACGAAAGCCGTGTAGTGCATGCAGAGATCGGCAAATGTATTGTTGTTGCCCGTCGACGCGGGAACGAATGGTTTCTTGCCGCCATCGCCTCGGAAGGAACACAACTTAAAATCCCCCTTCCGATTTCTTTTTTTGCTCAGGGCGAACAACTCAACGTGGTGTTTTGTGAAGATGCACCCGACGCCCATGCTGAAAAAAATCCGACGGCTTACATCGTTCGGCGCGGGAAGGTGAACCATCAAAGTGTGATCAACCTCAACCTGATCGGTGGGGGTGGTGCGCTTTATCGCTTCAGCCCCGACACGCAACCCCGCTAACAGACGGATCAGGCGGTTCTGCGCTGCAGCTGCAGGAACGCGATGGCCTGACGGTTGAAGGCATCGGGCTGTTCGATGTTCACTACGTGTCCACAGCGCGGAATGACAAACAGGGTGGAGGACTGATGGTCCATCACCAGGCGTTCGATGGCAGGAAGAAACATGTGGTCTTCTTCGCCCATGATATAGAGCGTTGGAATTCCACTGTCACGGAACCGGAACAAGGCCAGCAAGGGATTAAGTTGTGCGGCAAGTCTAAACCAGCGCCTGAACTCCTGTTGGTACAGCTTCTTGGCTTCGCGGATGAACAGATTGCGCGATTCACGGTGGTTGCTGCGCGGCATGATGATGAAGGCGAAGAGACGATACAGCATCATGTAGGGAATCAGCGATTGCAATCCTTGGCCCACACGCAACAGCACCTGTCCACGGAGGTTTAGTTTCATCACAGCCCCGCCCATGATCAGGCTTTGCGTCCGGTCGGGGTAGCGTTCACACAGGTCGCGGATGATGATGGTCCCCAGTGAAATCCCGATGAAATGCGAACGGGCGATGCCCAGGTGGTTGAGTACCTCCATCACCTCATCGCCGATTTCCTGAAAGGTGTAGTGGGGGTGTGCATTGCTGCCGATACGCTTGGAACCGCCGTGTCCGCGCAAATCGACCAGCAAGAGGTTGAAATGCCGCCTGAAATCACGCAATTGCTTGAACCAGATATTGCTGCTGCCTCCCGCACCGTGTACGAAAGTCACCCATTCGGCATCGGGACCGACCATGTGTGTGGTGTAATGCAGCATCTTGCCGAAAGATACGAAATGCAGAGCGAACGCTGCCTTCGGTACCTTTACGCGCACCATGAATCAACTGATCATAAAGCACATTACACTCCTTGTACGCGACTACGACGAGGCCCTTGCATTTTATTGTGGGCAATTGGGTTTCGTGCTGCTGGAAGATACACCGCAGGAGGAACAAAAGCGCAGGGTGCTCGTTGCCCCCCGGGGTTCCGAGTGTTCGCTTTTGCTGGCGAGGGCAAGTACGGCCGAACAACAGTCCCTGATCGGAAAACAATGTGGCGGTCGCGTATTCCTTTATTTGCACACCGATGACCTTGATCGGGATTTACAAAGGCTGCAGCAACACGGGGTGCGGATTGTACGCGAACCGCTTAGCGCTGATTTTGGTCGCGCCCTGGTGTTTGAAGACCTGTATGGAAACCGCTGGGATCTGGTTGAGCCGGCCTCGGCCTGATCAGTTTCCGAAATCGAAGGAGATTTGCGCCCAACCGGCATGCAGGGCGTAGGCCATGAAAGCGAAAAACAGCACAATACCGATACTGAGCAGCATCAACATATCCTTGTAGAACTTCCGGAAATAGATGTTGTCCATCATCTCGTCGATGTTCCCGAAGATGTGCTGTAGGCGCGACAACGCACTGTCGCCTTTCACCACATAATCGTAGGCGCCGTATTTCATGCACTCGACCGAAACAGAGATCTTGTCCTGGCTGCTAAGCA
>JBJTJB010000274.1:0-1535 GCA_046095245.1 Bacteroidota bacterium
GTCATCGGCCTCCTGCAGTCGCCTGCGAAGTCTGTCATTTCCGGCCTCAAAGGCCAGGGTGGCAAGATCGCCGGCATCCTCAAAACCCTGGAAGAGCGCGCCGCCTAAGCTGGCGATCCGCGTGGGTAGTATCCTTCCGCAACTCAAAATCAGTTCACAAACAACACAACGAAAACTCTAAACATCCAATACAATGGCAGATTTGAAAGCATTCGCTGAGCAACTTGTTAACCTCACTGTGAAAGAAGTGCAGGAGCTCGCAACCATCCTCAAAGACGAATACGGCATTGAGCCTGCAGCAGCTGCTGTAGCCATGGCTGCTCCCGCCGGTGGCGGTGGTGGTGCCGATGCGGCCGAAGAGAAGACCTCTTTCGACGTTATCCTGAAGAACGCCGGTGCCAATAAACTGGCAATCGTGAAGCTGGTGAAGGACCTCACCGGTCTGGGACTGAAGGAAGCCAAAGACGTAGTCGACGGTGCTCCAAAGCCCATCAAGGAAGGCGTTTCCAAAGAGGAAGCCAACGCCCTGAAGCAGCAGCTGACCGAAGCTGGTGCCGAAGTGGAGATCAAGTAATTGAAAACCAGCTATCCACGGGACCTGCTCCGCCGTTTGGCGGGGCAGGTTTTCCCCTATAAGTACGCCGCGTCAGCGGATCCATCAGCGCGCACTTGAACCACACAACCCTTAAAATCCTTCGCCTTGACAACCAAACCCAGCCTCTCGACTGAGAAGTCAGCACCCAACCGCATCAATTTCAGCAAGAGCAAGCACAGGATCGAGTATCCTGATTTTCTGGAGATCCAGTTGAAGTCATTCAAGGACTTCTTCCAGCTGGAAACCACTGCCGATAACCGTACCGAAGAAGGGCTTTACAAGGTGTTCAGTGAGAACTTCCCGATCACCGACTCCCGTAACAACTTCGTACTCGAATTCCTGGATTATTTCGTAGATCCGCCCCGTTACTCCATTGAGGAGTGTATTGACCGTGGTCTGACCTACAGCGTGCCCCTGAAGGCCAAGCTGAAGCTCTACTGTACAGATCCCGAGCACGAGGATTTCGAAACCATCGTACAGGACGTGTACCTGGGAACCATCCCGTACATGACCCCCAAGGGAACCTTTGTGATCAACGGCGCCGAGCGCGTCGTGGTATCGCAGCTCCACCGTTCACCAGGCGTATTTTTCGGCCAGAGCCGCCACGCCAACGGCACCAAATTGTACTCGGCACGTGTCATTCCGTTCAAAGGATCCTGGATCGAATTTGCGACAGACATCAATAGTGTGATGTATGCCTACATCGATCGGAAAAAGAAATTCCCTGTCACCACGCTGCTCCGCGCGATCGGTTACCAGACCGACAAAGACATTCTGGAGCTCTTCGGTCTTGCCGATGAAGTGAAGGTGAGCAAGGCCGGCCTGAAGAAGGTGGTCGGTCGCAAGCTCGCTGCACGGGTTCTGAAGACCTGGGTGGAGGATTTCGTAGATGAGGATACCGGTGAAGTGGTATCGATTGAGCGTAACGAGGTGATTCTCG
>JBJTJB010000275.1:0-1043 GCA_046095245.1 Bacteroidota bacterium
AAGCAGGGTTGGGGGCTACGATGAAACCGGACTGATCCGAAATAACACCAAGACCTGTGCAGTTGTCCACAAGGATATCAGTGATTTCGCTGAGCATGGAACATACGCCATCACTTACCAACACCGTGTAATCGCCGGTCGCACTTACAACCAGTTGATCAGTGGTTGCATTCGGAATGATATTCCCATCAACAAACCATTGGTAGGTCCAAAGGGGGTCGGTGAGTGCAAAGAGAGTCACGGAATCCCCCTGGCAAAAAGTTGTTGGTCCACCCGGGTTTACAAAAGCATCAGGGCTGGTCCGTATGGTGATGGGTGTTGAGTTCAAATAGCTCCACATGGGTGGATCACTCGAATAGATGCGTATCCGATAGTCTGTTCCATCGGTTAAGCCGTTGGGCAGGTTGAAGGTGATGGAGGTACTTCCGGAAGCTGAGCCGGAACCAAGAATATAAGGGAAGGTGAAGTCACCGAAGTCATCACTCAACTCGATAACGAATTGGTTGCCGGCATTCCAGGTTCCGATGGGCGTGATGTTTACGGAGTATGAATTATCGGTACAAAGCGTATCAGCACTGATGGTGTAGGACAAACTGTTTTGACGCCTGAAAATGCAACCGTAGCCACCTCCGGCAGATAAAACGGTGCTGCTATTGAGTGTGTCTATATCGAAAATCTGATCCTTATTGAACTTCAGCTCCCGTCCCCAAATATTGCCACCGTTGTTGGTACTGTACGTTTCGTTGAGGGAGGTGAACCATCCTGTTGAAGCTGATGTAAAGAACATGGCATCTACAGGATTGCTGCTGAGCGATGTAAACAACAGGTTCCAGTTGTTACCTCCATCGGTGGTTTTCAGGATTTCACCCACACTCGTGCCTATATATCCGGTATTTGCATTCACGAAATGCATGGCAGAGGTTTCAAATCCACTTCCATTGGCCAGCAGGTTCCAGCTGGTTCCGTTGTTGGGTGAAACAACGATGTACGGTTGATCGGTTGATACCACAATGGTGGTACCAAAACACTGTATTTTCCTGAAG
>JBJTJB010000276.1:0-1418 GCA_046095245.1 Bacteroidota bacterium
CCTGAAAACCTAAAAACCAAAGTCATCTATTCACTCGACATGGGTGCATTGATCGCCGGGGCTAAATACAAGGGCGAATTCGAGGAGCGATTGAAATCGGTTGTCAAGGAAGTTATCGGTGCCGAAGGTGACATCGTGCTATTCATTGATGAGATCCACACATTGGTTGGTGCAGGGGGTGGCGGAGAGGGTGCCATGGATGCAGCCAACATCCTGAAACCTGCATTGGCAAGAGGCGAACTGCGTGCCATCGGTGCCACTACGCTCAATGAATATCAGAAGTACATCGAAAAAGATAAAGCGCTCGAACGTCGCTTCCAGCAAGTGATGGTTGAAGAACCCGATGTGCAGGACGCCATATCGATCCTGCGTGGCCTTAAAGAACGCTACGAGACACACCACAAGGTACGAATCAAAGACGAAGCGATAATTGCAGCAGCTGAATTAAGCGACCGCTATATCACAGCACGATTCCTGCCAGACAATTCCATTGACCTTATCGATGAAGCAGCAGCAAAACTCAGATTGGAGATGGATAGTGTTCCAGAGGAATTGGACGAAATTCAGCGTCGCATCATGCAGGTTGAAATCGAACGGGCGGCTATCAAGCGAGAGGGTGATGAAAAGAAACTCGGAGAACTGAGCGAAACACTTGCAAACCTAAACGAAGAACGAAGCCGCATCAAGAGCCGTTGGGAATCAGAAAAACTGGTGATCGACACCATCACACAAACCCGTGAACGCATCGAAAGCCTGAAAGCGGAAGCTGATCAGGCCGAGCGGACAGGCGACTACGGAAAGGTTGCGGAAATACGCTACGGAAAAATCAAAGAAGCAGAGGCTATTTTTGCCGAGTGTCAGACCAAGTTGATCGATGCACAGCAAAACAAAGCCATGATCAAGGAGGAGGTCGATAGCGAAGACATTGCCGAAGTTGTAAGCCGCTGGACCGGAATCCCACTAAAACGAATGTTGCAAAGTGAACGGGAAAAGTTACTTCATCTGGAAACAGAATTGCACAAACGCGTGGTAGGACAAGAAGATGCCATTGCTGCATTATCCGATGCCGTGCGACGTAGTAGGGCAGGATTGCAGGACGTACGCAGACCGATAGGCTCTTTCATTTTCCTGGGCACCACCGGAGTCGGGAAAACCGAACTAGCCAAGGCGCTCGCTGAGTTCCTGTTCAACGATGACAACGCGATGACACGGATAGACATGAGCGAATACCAGGAAAGGCACAGCGTGAGCCGACTTATCGGAGCCCCTCCGGGCTACGTAGGGTACGATGAGGGTGGGCAACTTACAGAGGCCGTCAGACGGCGTCCCTACTCTGTCATTCTGCTTGATGAAATCGAAAAAGCCCATCCGGATGTATTCAACATTCTGTTGCAGGTTCTTGATGATGGCCGGTTAAC
>JBJTJB010000277.1:0-3106 GCA_046095245.1 Bacteroidota bacterium
TCCGGTATCCGAATGGCATCATCAGCTCGGAAGGCTTTTTCAAGAATGGAAAACCCGATGGATACTGGAAATCCTATTATGAAAACGGGGGCCTGAAATCGGAAGGGAACCGCCGGGGTGGCTTGTTGGACAGCCTCTGGAAATTCTACGATGAGCAGGGGAAGAAAACATCGGATATCCATTACCGTGAGGGACAGAAAAACGGATGGCAACGCGATTATTTTCCAAGCGGCGGTGTAAGCCTCGAGCGCTGGATGCTGAACGGGCGCGCCGACAGCATTGCCAATTACTACAGTTAAAAAGGCTTTCTGGAAAAAACCGTTCCCTTGCTCAACGGTGTGGAGGATGGTCTCAGCCGGGAATTCGCCGAGGACGGTCGCATCATCACCTTGATCACCTACCGCCGCGGTTCGTTCGTGAAGCAGGAAAAAATAAACCGGGTCGATAAATTCGGGTTCAAGCAGGGAACCTGGAAGACCTTTCACCCCAACGGTGTTGTTCAGGAAGACGGAAACTGGAGAGACGATAAACGCAACGGCGTGTTTCGCTGGCTCAGTTCGGAGGGCCTGTTGCTACGCATGGAGATCTGGAAAGACGGAGAACTGGCCAAAGACGAACTCACCAACATCAAACTCGACATCCAGCGCAAGTATCACAACAACGGACGTCCGAAAAGTTCCGTAAATCTCATCAATGGAATCCGGGAGGGGGCTTACCGCGAATTCGATCTTCAGGGAAAAATCACGCTGAGTAGGCTCTATGAAAAAGACCAGGTGATTGCCGAGGGTGGAATTATTGATCCCGAAGGACGACAGCAGGGCTATTGGAAGTATTTCTATCCGGATGGTAAAATCCGCATGGAAGGCGAATTTATCAACGGCGGGCGCGCAGGTTTGTGGAAGTTCTATTATCCGGGCGGAAACGTTCAGCAGCAGGGTGCATACAAAGACAACAAGCCGGAGGGAAACTGGACTTGGTTTTATCCCAACAACCGCATTCTTCGCGAGGAAAACTACAAGGGCGGAAAAGAGGATGGCCGCTGCGTGGAATACGATGAATCAGGTGCAGTCATTGCCGAGGGGAATATGCTTGCCGGTCAACGGGAAGGACGTTGGAAATACCGGAACGGTCAGTACATCGCCGAAGGGAATTATGTGGAGGGTTTACAGGACGGTGTTTGGAAACAGACCTATGCCGATGGAAAACCCGCCTTTGAAGGCGAATACTTCGAAGGCCAGGAGAATGGCACACACCGGTATTTTTTCCCCAACGGCGAGTTGCGCGAAGAACAGAATTTCAGACTGGGTCTGCGCGAAGGAACCTGGAAGGTATGGGACGAAGAGGGTGAGCTGGTCCTAACTTCTGTTTACGAGCGCGGCGAACTGAAAAAAATGGAAGGACAAAAAATCAAATGATTCCCGACAGGACAACTCACCAACCGGAAAAACGCCTTTTACTGTATACATCCACCCATGCCCAGGGCCATTAAGTTTCTCCTCTCAATCCTTTCCCCTTTGGTGATTGGAGGAATTTCGGGTGCCCTCACAGCAGGTGCAGTGAACGGATGGTATGCGACGCTGATACAACCCTCCTTCAATCCGCCGAACTGGGTGTTTGGTCCGGTGTGGACCCTCTTGTACGTGCTGATGGGTATTTCCCATTACCGGATCTGGTCAAGGCCGAAAACAAGCGAGCGCACACATGCTTTGCGCGTGTTTTGGTTACAGCTTGCTTTGAACTTTTTCTGGAGCCTCATTTTTTTCGGTGCCGGACAAATCACCTGGGCCCTGGTGGAAATTTTACTGCTCTGGTGTTGCATTGCTTGGATGATCCGTTGTTTTTATGCCATCGATCGCACGTCGGCCTGGATCAACCTGCCGTATGTGGCCTGGGTCAGTTTTGCGACGGCGCTCAACGCTGCCTACGCCTGGTTAAACGGCTGATCCGCGCGCATCGCATTACAGCTTGCTGACTTTTATCAGCACAACCACAAACAGCGATTGGTTTTTAACAATACCGGTCCATCTAGTTTTGGGATGCCATGGAAAACCGTCGGTATAAACGAGGCCTATTGGTCTTTTTCGTCCTGGTTGTATCCTGCTCGGCTCCGTATTTCCGTAGCGTATACACCGACCAAAACGAGTTTATATACCGCGCGCCCCGGCGCATACACTGCAGCTCGCTATACCCTGGATCAGATGCCCTATAAATCCCTGCACATGTTTGCACGCTTCCCCCAGGGCCTGCCTTCGGGAATCAGTTTGCAGGATATCTACCGGGAGCCGTAACTTGCAGGAACAATTCATCCTGTATGCGCAACCCTGTGTTTTTCTTCCGCTGCTTCCTGCCCGTACTTTTCATCCTGCTGTCCACTGATATACAGGCCCAGCACCCAACACGCAATCCGAAATACCACAAAAGCATCATCAAATCCTACTGTGAAAACTGTACCCTCCCGGTCGATTATGAAACCGGACTCATCGAGTACACCGAGGCCCTCAACAGCGACGCATCCCAGCCGCAGCTCCGCAGCAACCTATATGCGCTTGGACTAAGTCTGTCCGGTTCAGATCCCAAGCGCATTATTCAATCAGATACACTTAACGGACTCCTGCGTATCAATGCAACCGTTGATTTGTACGGTGGAAGTACGTTTAACGGCATCAAGAAACTCGGTGTATGCCACTATCAAATAGAAGTACAACTAAACCCCAAGGGTTACCGATACCGCATCAACAACTTTGTGATGCAGGGCTCCAACCGCCGCCTGCACGCCTACCTGGAAGCACTGCACAGCAACGTGCGCCTGCAAACACAAGCCACCTTTTGCGTGATAGAAGCCATCGAGGGGGTGTACAACGAAGACAAAACGTATGTGCCAGGGGTGATAGATACGATTGTTAGCACACTGTCTAGACCCCAATAACCTCACGCATTGTCTGGATTTCTAAGAAACGAAGCCTAAAATTATTCTGTTTGCTCATCGGTCAGCGAACTTCCACCTGGAACCGTAAAATCATAAGTTACGGGCGTATAGGTAAGTTGAACAGGTGTTTTGCTCCAGGTTTGATTAGAGTTCCGATGTTTTAAAACCAGATAGTAAGAT
>JBJTJB010000278.1:0-6036 GCA_046095245.1 Bacteroidota bacterium
CAATGAGTGCCGCTCCATATCGCCGGATGATCTGTGCCTGCCGGACAAACTCAGCTTCACCCTCCTTCAGGGAAATCGAGTTGACAATCCCTTTTCCCTGTACACACTTCAGTCCGGCCTCGATCACCTCAAAGCGCGAAGAATCAATCATGACCGGAAGGCGTGCGATATCGGGTTCGGAAGCCATCAGGTTCAGGAACCGAACCATGGCAGCCTTCGAGTCGAGCTTGCCCTCATCCATATTCACATCGATGGCCTGTGCCCCACCCTCAACCTGATCGCGTGCGATGGCCAAAGCCTCCTCGTAGTTCCCTTCTGAAATCAACCTGGCAAACTTTCGGCTACCCGTTACGTTAGTCCGCTCGCCCACATTCATGAAATTGCTTTCCGGGCGAAGGGTAAAGGGCTCCAATCCGCTGAGTCGCAAAAACGGGTCTATGCCGGGTATCCTCCTTGGAGTTGATTTTGAAGCAAGCTTCGCTATTTCACGGACATGATCCGGAGTTGTTCCACAACATCCTCCAACGATGTTCAGAAACCCGGAATCCAGGAAGTCGTGCACCTGACAACCCATGTGCTCAGGTGTTTCATCATACTCACCAAACTGGTTGGGTAATCCGGCATTGGGATAGGCGCTGACAAAAAACGGAGCCTTCAGGCTGAGCTCTTCCAAGTAAGGACGCATGTCGCGCGCCCCGAGTGCGCAGTTCAATCCGATACTGAGCAAATCCACATGGGAAACGGAATTCAGAAACGCCTCAACAGTCTGCCCGCTTAGCGTCCGGCCGCTGGCATCGGTGATTGTTCCGGAAACCATCACCGGAAGTTTCAATCCGAGTTCTTCCTGAACGCTTTGAATGGCAAACAAGGCAGCCTTGGCATTGAGCGTATCAAAAACCGTTTCAATCAAGAGCAAATCGCATCCGCCTTCAATCAGTCCCCGCACTTGCTCGCTATAGGCAGCAACAAGAGTATCGAAATCAACGGCCCTGAAGCCGGGATCGTTCACGTCCGGACTTAAGGAAGCCGTGCGGGTGGTTGGACCGATTGCGCCTGCAACAAAACGAGGATCGCTTCCGGGATGGGCAGTTGACCAGGCTTCGACTGCCTGCCTTGCCAGCCGGGCCGAAGCCACGTTCAATTCGTAGGCAAGCTCCTCCATACCGTAATCGGCCAGGGAAATCCGCTGTGCATTGAAGGTGTTGGTCTCCAGTATATCGGCACCGGCCTCCAAATATGCCAGGTGGATTTCCTCGATGATATCCGGGCGTGTTAAACTCAACAAATCGTTGTTGCCCTTGAGGTCCTGAGCCCATTCTGCAAAGCGTACACCGCGGTAATCGGACTCCTCCAGCTTGTGCCGCTGGATCATGGTACCCATGGCTCCGTCGATCACCAGGACACGGCGATTCAATAATTCAACAATAGGATGCTCGTTCATACGCTAAAGGGCCGTCCGCCGAAAAACCCCGCCGGACAGCCAGAAGGGTGAGTGTGGTTCGTGTTACACGCGGACTTCCGGCACTTATCTGTTCCTGCCATGCAGGACTGGATGTGGCACCTTCCGCAGCGCATATTCAGCGTAATTCTACTGAGCTGCCGCGGGGTTGCCAAGGCTTCACAGGGCACAGTCCCTCCGCCTTTCTGGATAAGTGGATGAAAAGAACGCGGTGCGAAGATAGCGGATTTCGGTTGGCGCTAATGAAAACCTGGTCACCCGTATGTCATCGGTCCGATTACCTTTGCTGCCCCAGCCAACAACCATGAACAAACCCGCGTCCATCCTATTAATTCTGTTACTCTCCTTGACTAAGTTGTCAGCGCAGACCGCCGAGCAGCCCTTCACCCTCGGACTATGGACCGGACTGACACAATACAATGGCGACCTGGGGCAGGGATTTTATTCCGGCGGTAACGATGGAACCCGCCTGCACCTGGGAGTTGCCGCCTCCTGGCACATCGCGCCCCGACTCGATTTCAGCAGCAACCTGACCTTTGGAAGTTGGGGGTATGCAGAGGAGGGTGGCAATTCGTTTGAGGCCAGCCAGCAGCAGATCAATGGGCACTTCCGGATCAAATTGTTCACCGACGATCAACACCTGATGAACCCATTCGGATTTGCCGGAATCGGGTTGTCGCGTCTTAGCAAGACTGAAAACCCCGGCACTGACATGTTCATCCCCTTCGGATTCGGTGTCAAGACAAAAATCGGAAAGCAACTGCACCTGGTTGTGCAAGAAACCTTCGCCTACACCGACCACGATGACCGGGATGGCGTGAATAATCGAGACAACGATGCTTTTATGATGCACAGCGTTGGTATCAGCTGGGCCTTCTCGAAAGAAAAAGACAGTGATGGCGACGGAGTCAATGACAACAAAGACCGCTGCCCAGGAACACCGGCAGGAACAACCGTTACGCCGGAAGGCTGTCCGACAGACCGCGATGGGGACGGAATTGCAGACGGTGAAGACCGATGCCCTGATCAGAAAGGACTCGCACAATTCCGTGGGTGTCCGGACCGTGATGCCGATGGAGTGCAGGACTCGGAAGATGCGTGTCCGGATGTGCCCGGACTTGCGGATGCGACTTCAGCCGGCAAAGGTTGCCCTGACAAAGACAAGGACGGAATCACCGACAGCAAAGACCGTTGTCCCGATCAGGCTGGAGCAGCTGAACTTGAAGGTTGCCCCGACCGCGATGGTGACCGAATTGCAGACAACGATGACAAATGCCCTGATGTGGCCGGAATCGTTGAAAACAAAGGCTGCCCGCCGGTAAAAGAAGAGGTAAAACAGCTTTTCACCGAAGCGCTCCAGGGAATCCAATTTGAAACAGCCAAATCCGTCATACGACCCGTGTCTTATCCTATTCTGGACAAGGTTGTACAAGTGATGAACGAGCAGGCCGCATACCTCCTTGAAATCAACGGACACACCGACAACATCGGAGATAAAGGCTTTAACCTTGAACTCTCCCGTCAACGTGCGCAGGCAGTAAAAGCCTATCTGGAATCGAAAGGCATACAGGGTGTGCGACTTACAGCGAATGGTTTTGGCGATACACAACCTGTATCGGACAACAACACCTCTGCCGGCAGGGCACTGAACCGGCGTGTCGAATTCAAGATAAAATTCTAATCGGAGATTTTCCGATACCATGTACCGCTATTTTCTGCTGTACAAACCCTTTGGTGTCCTTTCTCAATTCACGGAAGAGAACGGGCATCCCGCACTGGGAAGCCTCTTTGATTTTCCGAAACGGGCCTATCCGGTAGGACGACTTGACCTGGACAGTGAAGGATTAATCATTCTTACGGACGACCCCTCGCTGAACGCGCGCTTACTCGATCCGAAACGAGGCCATGCAAGAACATACCTTGTATTGGTTGAGGGCCTGATTGATGATGTAGCAGTAGCGAAACTGCAGGAAGGTGTTGACATCCGGATTGACGGACGCAGCTTCCGGACAGCCAAAGCAACAGCATTGCGCATTCCGGCACCATCTGTGCCCGAGCGCAACCCGCCCGTACGATTCAGAAAAACCGTTCCTGACTCCTGGATCAGCCTCAGTCTGAATGAGGGTAAGAACAGACAAGTTCGTCGGATGACTGCTGCGGTTGGATTTCCAACCCTGCGGCTCATTCGTTGGGCAATCGGAAATCTTGAGATGGACGATCCTGCACCTGGAAAAGTACTTGAATTTTCACGGGAGGAACTGCTTCGCCGTATCCAAGGCTGATCGTATTTCTTCTTCCGCTATTTTAGATTAACCATCTGTCTATATATCATGCGTCAATTAACGATCCTGTTCCTGCTGTTGTCGGCTTCAACCATCGGCCATTCCCAAACCCTTACACCTGAAGTCCTTTGGAAGATCGGACGCGTTTCCGAACCACGCGTTTCCCCCGACGGAAAACTGGTCCTGTATTCTGTCCGTTCGTTTGTTTTGCAAGACAACAAAGGCAGTGGCGATATGTTCATTGTCCCCAGCGCAGGAGGCAATCCACAGGCAATTGCTGCAAGCCCGGAAGATGAAGGCCACGGCCGCTGGAGGCCTGACGGAAAAGTCATCGGATTCATGAAAGCCGATGCGAACGGCTCCCGACAACTGTGGGAGATGAGACCGGATGGGAGCGAACTCCGCCAGGTGACACAGATCAAGGGAGGCATCAGTACATTCGGCTATGCCCAGGATTTAAAACACATCTGGTATGCTGCCGATGTGGTGCTTGATAAGAAACCCAGCGAACTTTATCCTGACTTGCCCAAAACCGAAGGTGCAAGGATCATTGACGGGTTGATGTATAGACACTGGAATACCTGGCACGATTACGCCTATTCCCATCTGTTCGTTGCCTCCTATTCAGACGGGACAAGTGGAGAGGGAAAAGACATCATGCCGGGTGAACGCTTTGACGCACCTACAGCCCCATTCGGTGGCGATGAACAGGTTTCATTCTCGCCGGATGGAAACCAACTCGCCTACACGTGTAAAAAGCTTCAGGGAACGCCTGCGGCAATCAGCACAAACACCGATATCTACATCTACCAACTCAACACCGGAAACACCATCAATATCACCGAGGGCATGCAGGGTTATGACATCGATCCACGCTGGTCGCCCGACGGGACTTCAATCGCCTGGCTAAGCATGGAAAAACCCGGCTACGAAAGCGACCGAAACCGGTTGTTCTTATACAACACCAATACGAAAACCCGTGAAGAGCAATTGTTGAGCACTGCAAAAGACGGGAGCCGAAGTGCATTCCCGCACCCGGTAAACACTGCAGCCTGGACTTCCGACAGCAAATCAATCGTGTTCACCGCCTCCGTTGAGGGAACCAAACAGGTGTATATTATAACAACCGGTTCGAAATCCGGACCTCGGAAACTCACATCCGACCAGGCGGACTACAATGAACTGAGCGTTTCGGGAACCGCGGCGAGTCCGGTGATCGTAACCAGCCGAACCGATATGACCATGCCCAGCGAATTGTTCCGTATCGATGCCAAAAACGGACAGGCCCAGCAACTCACCCGCGCTTCAGACCCGGTCTGGACCAGCATCGAAAAAAGCAAGGTGGTAAAACGCATGGTCAACACCAGTGATGGGAAGCAGGAACTGGTTTGGGTGATTTATCCGCCAGGATTCGACCCCGCAAAAAAATACCCTGCACTGCTTTTTTGCCAGGGAGGGCCACAAAGTGTGGTGAGCCAGTCCTTCAGTTACCGTTGGAATTTCAGTCTGATCGCATCACAAGGCTACATCGTGGTGGCTCCCAACCGGCGTGGTCTCCCTTCCTTTGGTGAAGAGTGGAACGATGCCATAGCAGGAGACTGGGGCGGACAAGCCATGCAGGATTTGTTGTCGGCGATTGATGACGTTAGCAAGGAGCCTTACGTTGACCGCAACCGCCTGGGAGCCGTAGGGGCCTCGTTCGGCGGTTTCTCGGTTTACTGGCTTGCCGGGCATCATCAAAAACGGTTCAAGGCATTCATATCCCACTGCGGAGTATTCAACTTGGAATCCGAATTCGGTGCAACGGAGGAGATGTTCTTCGCCCAGCACGATATGGGCGGCAATTACTGGGACCAACCTGAGCCCCGAAGCTTTTCGGCATTCTCCCCTCACCGGTTCGTCCGAAACTGGGACACGCCTATGCTGGTCATTCACAACGAAAAGGATTTTCGTGTACCCTTGAATCAGGGCATGGAAGCCTTCACAGCGGCACAAGTCCGGGGCGTTCCCAGCCGCTTCCTGTATTTCCCCGACGAGGGACACCACGTTTTGAAACCGCAGAACAGCGTGTTGTGGTACAGGGTTTTCTTCGAGTGGCTAAACACCTACCTCAAGTAAAGAAATCCGTGTGTCGCGATTAGCTACTTTTGCAGCATTATGATACAAGAGCAGCTTAAAGACCTTTCCGATCGTGTCGACGCTCTGAGGAGGCATCTTTGACGTCGATAACCGACTTCAACAAATCGCCCAGGAAGAGCAACTGACCCATTCACCCGATTTTTGGGACGACCCCAA
>JBJTJB010000279.1:0-4160 GCA_046095245.1 Bacteroidota bacterium
GTTTAGTGCTCCGAAACCCGCCCGAACGCAAAGCCCGAAAACATTAGCTTCGTCGTTCGTTAACCGTTAAACAAATGACAAACAGCACCAAATGATAGACCTAATTGGTGACATTCACGGCCATGCTGACAAGCTCGAAGCATTGCTTATCACGCTAGGTTATGTGAGAGTTAAGGGCTCATATGCACATCCGGATAAAAAAGTGTTGTTTGTGGGCGATTATATTGACCGCGGACCGAAAATCCGAGAAACACTTCAAATAGTACGGGCCATGGTTGAAAGCGAAAATGCCATTGCCTTAATGGGGAACCACGAATACAATGCACTGTGTTTCCATTTTCAAGAAACCGAAGGTGGCCACCTTCGGAAACATGTCATTAAAAATATAGTTCAGCACTACGAAACGCTTGCTCAATTCCAAAATAGGCAGAAAGAGTATGAAGCTTATTTGGATTGGTTTAAGACCTTACCACTCTATTATGAAACGGACACATTCAAAGCTGTACATGCGTGTTGGGACAATCATAACATTGCTTATTTGAGAAGCACGTTAAAGAACGATCGATTGGATGATGAACTCATTTACCAATCTGTTGAAAAAGGAACTAAATTGTACGAAGCCCTGGATCAAACCCTTAAAGGCAAAGAAATGGGTTTGCCTGATGGGCTATTTTTCCATGATAAAGATGGTAATCAACGAAACGAATTGAGAATTAAGTGGTGGGAAGATCCGCGTGCCATGACTTACAAATCGATCAGTGTTGAACCTATTGACGATTTACCCGAGGTAAAAATTGATTTATCCGCCTTAAAATCGCTTGATTTTTACCCTCAACACGATAAAAAGGTCTTCTTTGGTCATTATTGGCTCAAAGGGGAGCCAAGTTTATATAGAAAAAACATTTGCTGTTTGGACTACAGTGTAGCAAAGGGCGGTAAGCTTGTCGCTTACCAATACAAGGGAGAGGAAACCTTGGATAGCAACCACCTGATTGGTGTATGACAGAAATACTCCTCGTGATAGCGTCGACATGAATACGGAGTGAAGTCAAATTACAGTCTCTTCTCCATATACATCCCAGCCTGAAGTTGTTCATTTTAGTACCGGCAATGGTGCTTCCCAGTCCATATTCCTGACCTTAATAACAATTTTCCCTACCTTTCCTCCCCAATCCAATCTTATGCGTATTTCATTCCTGTTGGGCCTCGGCATGTTGCTGATGGCCTCTTGCAATAACACGGTGTACAAAAGCCATACGGCCAAGTCGATGGAGATTTACGGGCCGGGGGTGATGCACCTGCCCGTGGTGGCCGATCTGTCGGTGCGCACGGTCAAGGTGAGTTTCAGTGTGAACGATAAAAACAGTTCGATGAATATGCGGCAGCTGCGCGAGGCGGCCATTGCCGGTGCCCTGCAGGAACACAAGGCCGATGTGCTGGTGGAACCCAGTTTCAGTCTGGAGCGCAGGCGTGGCGTCAGCACCGTAACGGTGAGTGGCTGGCCGGCCGATTATACGCAGTTCCGCACCATGGACACCACCGATATCCGCCTGATGGAAGCCGGTACCCTGCACCGGGCCGAAACCAGTACACCCGTAACCGAAGCCGAGCGCCCGCGCAAGCGGATCGGTGCCGCGGTGGCACTAAGCCTTACGGGAGTCCTGCTCCTGCTCTCACTCACCCTCGCCGCCTTTTAAGCCCATGCCGTACCGTCACCCCCTCATGGTTCTGCTTGCCGGCCTCAGCCTGCTGGGCGCCTGTAAAAAAGAGGAATCCGATCCCGCCGAGCCCATGCTGGTGGTGAGGATCGCAGTCGACTCCACGCAGGCACGCCTGGGCAATGCCGGTACCGCCAGTCCGCTGCCCGCAGGTCACGCCGCCCAACATCCGCAGTTCAACCGCATTTCGGCCCACTACCTGGAACTGGCGCCCAATGCCACAACCCTGCTCGGTACCGGCGCCGTTGTTTACCACGCCCCCGAAACCACCGCTGGCGGTAGCAATGCCATCGACTTCGATCGCTCGTCGGTAGTAGCACCCGGCAGTGTGTTCCTGAAGGTGCCGCTCAGCAGCATCAGTCCGGGTAATTACGAATGGGTGCGGCTGTCGGTGTCCTACCAGAATTACGATGTGGTGTTTTACTATAACAACACACCCATCACCGGTACCATTGCCAGTTTTGTAGGCTATAACACCTATATCCGCAGCCTCGTACTCAAAAACCAAAGCATTGCCGTTAATGCCAATAAGCTGCAAGGCTTCTGGGGCATCGAAACACCCTTCAGCGTCAATACGGGTCAGGCCCCTCCCGGCGCTACTACGGTTCCCAATCCGCTGTTCGCCACTTCGCCCATTCCGCAAGGTTCCTGTGTAGTAACAGGCAAATTCGCTCAGGCGCTGAACATCACGGGCAACGAAACATCCGATGTGAACATTACCCTATCGCTGTCGACCAACAACAGTTTTGAGTGGATCGACAGCAATGCCAACGGACTGTGGGATGTTGACAGCACCGGAGCCGAGTCGGTGGTGGACATGGGATTGCGCGGACTGATTCCGCTGCGGAACTGAACTGACCGGCCGTGCGCCCGCGAACACCCCTGTATACCGCGTTGACGGCTGCTGCCGGGCAGTTCCCCCTGCTGATCGTTTTGCTGTATGCCCTGGTGGAATTCTTTCCGCGCTTCGCCGCCGTGGATGTGATGGGTAGCCAGTGGCTGTTTTTATCCTTCCTCAACTGCGCCACGCTGGTGTATCTGGTGGTGTGCGAATACAAGGCTCCAACCGCGCTGCTGAAGTCCACACCCCTGCGCCTGTTGACCGGATTCCTGCTGGTAGCTGCCGCTTCGTTTTTGGTAGCCTACAATGTGATTGAAAGCCTGGTGACCTACAGCAGGCTGCTCAGCGCAGGTATCGCCTGGTTTAACCTGTGTATTTTACTCAGCAACCGGCCCGGACTCACGGTGCAGGCTATCCGCTTCATTGCCGTGGTGCTCATGGTGCAATCGGCGCGTGAGCTGTGGGGATTTTTCAACGCCCTTCCTCCACAGGCTTCGCTCGATGACCTCATCGCATCCATGCGCGGCAATACCGGCAACAAGAACTTTTTGGGTGCGGGCATCCTGTTGCGCATCCCCTTCCTGCTGGTGCTGCTGCACGACAACAAGCGTTTGCTGAACGGCGTGGCCCTTACGGGCTTGCTGCTGAGCGTGTGTACCCTGCTCATCATCAACTCCCGTTCCACCTACCTGGGGTTCCTGCTCATTTCCTGCCTGTACATCGGCTTCACTGTGGTACGCGGACTACGGGAGCGGAAGCGCGGACTGCTGCTACGCCCGGTACTGTACACGCTGACGCTGCTGCTGGCGCTGGCCTGCACCCAGGTGGTGTTTTCGCGCATCGGTGCGGCAGGTAAGCCGGGCAGCTACGGAGATGCAGGCAAGCGCATGGCCTCCATCTCGTTCTCGAACGAGGGCAGCAGCGGCAGGGTGCGCTTGTGGGAGAGTGCGCTCGATTACATCGGTGAACATCCGCTGCGGGGCGGAGGCTATGGCAACTGGAAAATCCACAGCATCCCCTACGAAGCCAGCTCGGTGCGCGGCTTCGGAATCCGCAAGCATGTACACAACGATTACCTGGAAGTGACGGCCGATACCGGTATCGCCGGCGGACTCCTCTACACCGGATTCCTGCTGAGTATCCTCGTGCTGGGGGCCCGACTGAGCCTGGGTCGCAACAAACCCGATCATGTGCGGCTATACGCTTCCGTTATGACCTTGTCGGTAATAGGATTCCTGTCCGATTCCCTGTTCAACTTCCCGATGGAGCGCCCCAACATGTTCCTGCACCTGCTGTTTTGTGCAGCGGGAATCATGGCCATGCACCTGCGCTGGAACTGTAAAGTAAGCAGCCTGCACATGGCTCTACGGCCCATCAACGCCGGCTTGCTTGTTCTAACACTGGTCACAACGCTCGTGGCGGTGCAGGCCTATCGCAGCATGGCCGTACAGCGCATAGTGCGCAGCGAGTGGTTCGGCATCACCAAACCGGCACGGCCCCCGTTTCGCTCGGCCGATGTGAATCCACGCTTTCCGGCCATTCCCAACCTGAACGAACTGGGCATGCCCATTGCCTGCATGAAAGCCAAGTACCTGGTGCAG
>JBJTJB010000280.1:0-2475 GCA_046095245.1 Bacteroidota bacterium
GCCAGCAAATCAAGTTTCATGACGTTACGAAGTTAATCCATTCTGCCATCGCCCATGTGTATGCACTTAGGCCTGTTTTCCCACGGAAATACGGACTTCGCAGGAATGAACTCCGCTATTTCTCGCATACTCTCGGTATTCGCCTACGAATTCAGAACCGAGTTCAGAAACAAGGAATCGATTGGGGGGATTGTGGTGTACGCACTCGCCTCTATTTTCATCACCTGGCTTTGCTTTTTACAGTCGCCGGGTATTCAAGCCTGGACCGGCTTATATTGGATCATTCTTTTGTTTGCAGCCACCAATGCAGCAGGTCGTAGTTTTATCCGGGAAAGCCGGGGTCTTCAGCTTTTCCATTTCATGCTGTTCCGACCGGGCGAAGTCATTCTGGTTAAATCCCTGTTCAATTTCTTCTTACTCTTTGGCCTTGGCATACTGAACCTGTGTTGCTTCACACTGATGTTTGGAGGTAAGACCGGAACCCTTAACGATCTGTTGCTGTTAACTCTCCTGGGTGCTTTCGGCTTGTCGGCCGTTCTCACACTTGTTTCCTCCATCGTTTCCAAAGCGCATGGCAATGCCTCATTGGCAGCAGTATTGGGATTCCCACTGCTTTTTCCGGTATTGTTGATTCTTGTAAAAAGCACACTGGTTATACTGGAGGGCGGACAATCACCCAATTGGCTTATGCTTGTCGCACTGGACGCCTTGCTCCTCGCCCTCTCCTACATCCTGTTTCCCTACCTTTGGCGGGAATGAGTCAGGGTTCCTCTTTCGTGTTGTTTCGGGGCTTTGCCTGGAAGGCGCTGAGTCTTGTTTTGCTGTTTTACACCTTCTACCAGGGATTCAATGGCACAGTTCCCGAAATGCCCATCCTTCATCAAACCATCCGAAACCTGTATTTCCATGTTACCATGTGGATGGCCATGCTCGTGTTGCTGTTGGCCAATGCCATTTATGGGTTACGGTATCTTTCGTCCGGCAAGTTGGATCTGGATCTGAAAGCGGATGAATGTGCCAAATCCGGAATGATTTTCGGTATTGCCGGTTTGATTACCGGCATGATTTGGGCCAATTATACCTGGGGAGCGCCTTGGGTAAACGACCCCCAGTTGAACGGAACTGCGGCTTCCCTGCTCATTTACGCTGCCTACTTCGTTTTGCGCAATGCCATCAATGAATCGGGGAAGCGGGCAAAGCTGGCCGCAGTCTATTCCATATTCGCATTTGTGATGATGTTCGTATTCATCATGGTCATACCCAAACTCAGTGATTCCTTGCACCCGGGTAAAGGCGGAAATCCCGGATTCAACAAATACGACCTCGACAGCAACATGCGGATGGTGTTCTATCCGGCTGTCATTGCCTGGACGCTTTTGGGTGCCTGGTTCACCGAACTGAGAGTCCGCATCCGCCGCATAGAACAAAAAACCGACCTTGACGCATGAACTTCCGAAACGCCCTGTTGTTGTTTGCCTTAGTTTTCGTTAGCACTTCCGTTCACGCCGACACAATCAATACCTGGATGATGGCAGATGATAAGATCAATGTGGTTGTCGTTGTTTCCTTCGTCGTATTGGCCATCATGACCATCTGGCTGTTTCGAATTGAGTCGCGTCTTGGAAAAATCGAACGCCGTTTGGCACAAACGAAATCATGAAACGGAGTCATATCATCGCACTGGTCGTGATCGCTGTAGGGCTTGCAGTGGTTGTCAGCTCCATCAGCAATTCAAGCACCTATGCCGATTTCACCACTGCCACTGAACACGAAGGCACATCGTACCATGTGGTAGGGAAAGTCAACCTGGAGGAGGCCTTTCGCTACGCACCGGAGCAGAATGCGAACCTGTTCGGCTTTACAATGACCGACAACAAGGGAGTCCGTAGGGACGTTTTATACAACGGCACAAAACCGCAGGACTTCGAGCGTGCTGAGCAGATCGTTGTCGTTGGCCGCATGGAAGGCTCGACGTTTCACGCGAGTCAGATTCTCATGAAGTGCCCGAGTAAATACAACGGGAACGAGCAGGACCGGGCCCGGATGGGTGAATCGGCATCCTGAACCTAAATCTAGCCTATGGAACTTCAGTATATCGGCGAACACCTTGTGTTTGGTCAGTTGGGTAATGCCCTGATCTCCTCAGTTTTGTTGCTGCACTTCTCTCGACCGCTTCCTGGTGGATTTCGATCAAATCGGATGAGTTCGAGCGGAAGGCCTGGATCAACTTGGCCAAAACCGGTTTCTGGATTCATGCTGTATCGGTCATTGGCATTATTGTCCTTATCTATTACCTGATCCACGGCCGCTATTTCGAATACTACTACGTTTGGCAGCACAGCAATTCGATACTTCCGATCCGCTACATGTGGGCCTGTTTGTGGGAAGGACAGGAAGGCAGTTTTCTGGTATGGACCTTTTGGCACCTGGTTGTGTCCTTTTTCATTTTGTACCGAAAAGACAGCTGGCAGGCAC
>JBJTJB010000281.1:0-2279 GCA_046095245.1 Bacteroidota bacterium
GCCTTACCGCTAATTGCGGGAGTTGCCTTCTCCGATGCCATGTTTATGGCCCTTACTGTGGCTGGCGCCAATGTGTTGGGCTGGCTTCAACATCACCAGGTCTGGGTTGGAAGGAGTGGCGGGCTTCTGTTGATTTTATTCGGTTTGAGTTTCCTGCTTCGAAAACCTCACGTGCGAAGCGTTGAAATTTCAACAGGAATTCCCAGTCCAAATGCTTATCGAGAGTTTTTTAATGGATTCATCCTCAATGTGTTAAATCCATTTGTGCTGATTTTTTGGATTGGTGTTGCTGCCAGTGTTTCAGGCAGGGGGTATAGCTCAGCCCAAACGCTCCAATTCTATGGCGCTACCTTGCTGACCGTATTCAGTACCGATTTATCAAAGGCTGCTTTAGCGCGCAAACTCGAGCATTTGATGACTCCGGTACGTTACCGTAGGTTGCATCAAATCAGTGGCATCGGACTGATGTTGTTCGGATTGAGGCTCCTTTGGACTTTTTAATGGATTAAAATCTGGGGGTAAGTACCCGGTTTTAGGGTTTTTCACGGAAGTTTCCTTTCATCCTGCAAAAAATTACTTGACAAGCGTATACTCTGTGCGTAAGTTTACGTAAACGCTCATTCAGCGGAGTCAGGGGACGTGTTTAAGCCCCCTGGTTGTGCAGCCGAATCGTGTATGAAAAAGGCCTTCATCAAGGAAATGCAGCCGGAATTGAGAAACTTTCTCGGCCGGTATATCGATCTCAAGGCATCATCTACCAAGGTGATGAGTACGTCCACGTCGTTCAATATTGAGTGTCTTGATGAAGATGAATCCTCGGCAATTGTCAATCTGCGACGCATCAATGATATCCGATATGTCAACCAGTTTCAGGCGCTAATCAACGCGAAACTTCCTGAGGGTGGATTGTACGTTGGGGTGCTGGAGTCGCACGATCAACGTCGTAAGCGCATTTTCCGGAAGTATGTTCCAGGGCTGGCTCAACTCTATTATTGCTTCGATTTCGTCTTCAAAAGGGTGTTTCCGCGACTTCCAGTATTCCGTCTGGTTTATTTTCTAGTCACCATGGGGCGCAACAGGGTCATGTCAAGGGCAGAGGCTCTTGGTAGATTGGTCGCCTCCGGTTTTAAGATTATTGAGGTGAAGGAGATTGGGACGAACACGTTTTTTGTTGGACGAAAGGTAGCCGAGCCTTGCTGCGAAGTCAAGCCATCCTATGGTCCTTTGTTCGTTATGAATCGCATCGGTAAGGATGGGGAAATGATCAGGGTCTTCAAGTTCAGGACCATGTATCCGTATGCCGAATACTTGCAGGAGTACATCTATGAACAAAACAAACTGGCCGAAGGCGGAAAGTTTGCGAATGATTTTCGTGTTACACCCTGGGGACGCTTCATGCGCCGCATGTGGTTAGATGAACTCCCAATGTTTATCAACCTTATTCGCGGTGATATCAAGGTTGTGGGTGTACGACCCTTGAGTAAGCATTACTACAGCCTTTACACACGCGAGCTTCAGGAGAAAAGAATCGATTCCAAACCCGGACTCCTCCCACCATTTTATTTCGACATGCCACGAACGTTGGATGAGATCATTGAGTCGGAGTTGAAATACCTGGATGCGTATCACAAGCAGCCTGTTGCCACCGATGTGCGCTACTTTTTCTCCATCTGCAGCAATATTTTACTCAAGAAAGCGCGCAGCAACTGATCCTTTATCGGCCGTAACGATAAACCTGGATTGTTCCGATTGTCGTATCCGGAGTGAAGCCTATTAAGGATACGTTCAGAAGTGATGTCGGAAAGTTCCCGCTTCTGCATACATAATATCGGATTTTTCCATCCCGGTGCAATTGACCGAATGCGTTGAAATTAAAAACACCTTTTGGCCATGTAAAGTCAACAGCAACCTCCCTGCACGGGAAGAGAGCCTGGTCGCACAGCAGCAGGTTTAAATGGTTTTCTTTGTGGAAGTCGGTAAGCACCCATTCGCCCTTGCCAAGTCGCGGTCGGATATAGTCTGAAACCAGCTTGCATTCTGAGTACATGGATTTGGAGGCGTCCATCTTTTTTAGATCGCCCCAGCCTTTGTCGTTGGCGGAAGCAATCATGAAAAAGGGTAGTAATGCTGAAGCGTAAAGTGTGAATCGGCCGGGAAGTTCGTGGTTATGACGTAGAAGGATTCCTGCGCCGAGGAGCAGCAGGATGATGAATTCGAGGTAGTAGTTCGATCCGGATCCGGCTTTGAGTGCAGCCAGGCTGGCCATACAGAAAAAGAAC
>JBJTJB010000282.1:0-4569 GCA_046095245.1 Bacteroidota bacterium
GTAGATTCACGAATACCCTTGATCTGAATACTTCTTGCAACCTCGGTCAGCTTCGAACGGCTCATCAACTCCGATTTAGTAGTGATGAACTCCGAATGAAGCTCCTTGATTTCACGCCCGACGCGATCGATTTCACGAACCGATTTTTCAGCGTAATAGCTGTTTCCGATATAGATCAATGCAAGCAGGAATAGAAAAAAAGCGAAAGGCATGAAAGCAATCACCCTACGGCGATCGAACAGCGCAAATACGTTGAAAAACCCGGCAAAACGTACAGCTACACTGCTCTTACGTGCCTCGTTGGCACCGCTGGACTCCTGCTTGGTCTCTTGTGGATCGGATTTTACCTTGTTCATTTTTTGACAGCGATTCTCATTTTGGCACTTCTTGAGCGTGGATTAAGTTCGAGCTCGTCCGCATTGGGAACAATGGGTTTACGGGCAACTGCAGCGAAGAGCAAACCCATAGTATGACCGAAAAAATCCTTGTGCAACTCTCCTTCGAGGTTACCGGTGTTGATCAGATTTTTGACCAGGCGATCTTCAAGGCTGTGATAACTGATTACCACGAGCCGGCCACCGGTACGAATCACACGGGAGGCCTGAATAAGCAACTCGCGCAAGGCACTCAATTCATCGTTCACTTCAATCCGAAGGGCCTGAAACAGTTGGGCATAAAATGTATTCTCCTTGTTCCGCGGTACGCAGCGACTGACCGCATCCTTCAGCTCCTGACCCGTTGAAATAAATGACACCTCCCTGGCCTGCACCACGGACCTGGCCACCCGACGCGGATGATCCAATTCGCCATATTGTTTGAAGATCCGCTCGAGCGCTTCCTCCGGATAGTAGTTGATGACATCCCGCGCCGTGAGAGTTTGTGTCCTATCCATGCGCATATCCAATACCGCATCAAAACGGATCGAAAAGCCACGAGAAGACTCGTCGAATTGATGTGATGAAACACCCAGATCGGCCAAAAGGCCATCCACTTGCCCGATGCCGATTTCACCAAGAGCTTGTTCCAGTTGCCTGAAATTCACAGGCAGCAGAGTGAATCGCTTATCGTCAGGAGCATTCGCCTGGGCATCCTGATCCTGATCGAAAGCGATCAATCGCCCGGACTCCGCCAATTGAGACAGAATCGCTGCAGAATGCCCACCGCCCCCAAAAGTCACGTCAACATAAATTCCATCCGGACGGATATCCAGGCCCTTAATGGCCTCCGGCAACAAGACGGGCTTATGATACATCTCCGCCTCCTCCCATGTTGAGTTTACCCATGACCTCCTCCGCAAGTGCTGAGAAGTCTTTGGGCTCTTCGCCAATCAACTGGTTGTATCGCTCTACCGACCAGATTTCGATCTTATTGGACCAACCATACAGCACAGCCTCTTTTTCAATTCGGGCATAATCTAGAAGGCGCTTGGGCAGAAACAAACGACCGGCACCATCCAACTCAAGTTCGGTGGCCCCTCTGAAAAAATAGCGTGCGAATTCGCGGTTCTTGGCTACGAACATGTTCAAGCCATTGATGACTGCGCTGATTTTCTTCCACTCGTCCATCGGAAACAAAGCAAGACACTGCTCAAAGCCGCGGTTGAGCATAAAGCGCTCACCGGCTTCCGGAGCCAATTGCTTTCGCAAGGCCGAAGGCAGACTCAGACGCCCCTTCGCGTCAAGCTTGCATTCAAATTCTCCGTGGAATTGTGTCATGTTCCGCATTGCACAGATCCTGTGCTGCGGTGGTAAAAGTAACTCGATTTTCCCACTTCATCCCACTTTGCCCCACTTTGTTAAAAACTTTCCGGATCGGCGTCCATGCCATTGCCCAAGCTGATTTAACTGGCTCAAAGGGTCCGCATCAACTGAAAAATACGCTCAAATTCAATCGTAAATAATAGATTATTAGATGATTATGAACAGCTCCACGTGTAAAGCCATGCGGGCACATTAACCCGTTTAAATCCTCTATCTGTGGAGTCGAAGCGGGCAAATTGATTCAAAAGCAAGACAAGCATAGGTGTTCACCCCTAATTTTATCATATTGCTGGTTTTCAGGTATTTAATAAGAAGTAACGCGAATTTTTATCCCACCTTGACCCATCAATGCATGCAGCAGCACGCATCGGCTCAAACGGCTATTTTCGGCGGTGATACCCATGCAAAAAGAACACGAGCGTTTCATTGATGTCGAGCAGGTCATCGCGAATAAAAACCCGCAACTGCTGCGTTGGCTACCAGGCTTCGTTTTGCGGTACATCAAACGAATCGTTCACGAGGAACACATCAACACGTTCATCCGGCATCATGGTCACAAGCAATCGTTCGAATTCATCGATGCCATCATTGAAGATTTCGGTGTGCGTATCATCAGCAATGGGATCGATCATATTCCAGCAAGTGGTGGTTGCATTATCGCCGCTAACCACCCCATCGGCGGTTTGGATGCCATGGCTCTGATGCAAGCAGTTGCCTTGCGCAGAAAGTATCAGTCATTCATCGTGAATGACGTGCTGATGAACCTGAAGAACCTGAACGAATTGTTTGTTGGCGTGAACAAGCACGGAAAAAACACACAGGATGCGCTTGCGGAAATCGATCGCCTCTATGCAGGGACCGGGGCCGTTCTTATTTTTCCTGCAGGACTTGTATCGAGGAAACAACGCGGTGAAATCATAGACCTGGAATGGAAAAAAAGTTTCATCACCAAGGCAAAACGATTTTCAAAACCGATCATCCCCGTTCACATCACGGGCAGGAATTCGGATTTTTTCTATAACCTTGCCCGATGGAGATCCCGATTGGGAATTCGCTCCAATATCGAGATGCTCTACCTCATGGACGAAATGTTCCACCAACGCGGCAAGGACATCACACTGACCTTCGGTGCGCCACTTGAACCGGCACGATTCAACAATTCAAGGTCCGACCGTGAATGGGCCTTCCGTGTTAAAGAACACGTGTACAGCCTGGAGCCGGGCAAGAATCCTACAGACCCATTTGCACCGTGAACATCACCATGGAGATAATCGCACCTGTTGACCGGGATTTGCTTCTGGCGGAGTTAACCACCGAACGCTTTCTGCGTAGTACCAACAATGGTGGTAACATGATCTACAGTGTCAATGCGCACAACGCTCCGCATGTCCTGCGGGAGATCGGAAGATTGCGAGAAATCACATTCCGGGCAGCTGGAGGGGGAACCGGACTCGACTGCGATCTTGACCACTTCGATACGGACACCATATGCTATGAACAACTCATCGTATGGAGTCCGGAAGACCAGGAAATCATGGGCGGCTATCGTTACATCCATTGTGGTAAATCAACGATGGGAAAGGATGGCCATCCCGATTTGGCTACCGCTGAAATTTTCCGATTCTCTGAAAATTTCATCCACAACTACCTTCCTTTCACCATCGAATTGGGTCGATCGTTCGTGCAACCCAAATACCAGCCTCGGCCGGAAAACCGGAAAGGACTTTTCACACTGGACAACCTATGGGATGGTCTGGGAGCGATTCACATAGATCATCCCGATGTGAAATGGTTCTTTGGTAAAGTGACCATGTACCGGCATTACAACCCTGAAGCACGTGATATGATTCTCAGTTTCATGAATCACTACTTCCCGGACAATGAGAATCTGGTTGTACCGCTGTACCCCCTACCCATCACACACGATACGAAGTCCTTTATAGCCGAAATCAACGGGCTTGAATACAAGGAGGGGCATCGGATACTGAACCAGCGCGTACGGGCATTGGGAGAAAACATTCCACCATTGGTGAATGCCTATATGAATCTGAGCCCGACGATGCGCAACTTCGGCACATCGAGCAACCCGCATTTCGGTGATGTGGAAGAGACCGGAATCCTGGTCACCCTGGAGGACATCTATCCCTCAAAAAAAGAGCGGCATATCAGCTCATATCGAAAAGGAGAATAACAGGGACACGTCAATCGGTCTTTCCCCAAACCGAGAGAACAGTCTTGATATAATCCATCAATTCGTCTTTCCCCAAGCCTGTTTCGGCAGACGTAATCAGGAAAGGAGGTGTTTCCTCCCAACTTTCCAGCATTGCCGCGCGGAAAGCGTCCACATTGGATTCAACTTCTGTTCGAGCGGGTTTATCGGATTTCGTAAAGACAATCGCAACCGGAATACCCCGTTCACCCAGTGAGCGTAAAAAAGATAAGTCGCTGCGCTGAGGCGGAATCCTCACATCGATCAGAACGAATACACAAAGAAGATTTTCACGCGTTGTGAGGTACTTGCTCAGGGTTCGCTCCCAATCTTCGCGGATCGAACGTGAAACCCGGGCGAAGCCGTAGCCGGGCAAATCGACCAGATACCAGGCAGAATCGATCAGATAGTGGTTGATTGTACGGGTCTTACCCGGCTGAGAAGAGGTATGGGCGAGTTCTTTGCGGTTGACCAGGCAATTGATCAAGGACGACTTGCCTACGTTTGATCGACCGATAAAAGCAACTTCCGGCATGGCCGGTGCAGGTAATTGATCGACTCGCGACGAACTTTTTACAAACTCTGCCTTCCGAATGATAA
>JBJTJB010000283.1:0-14140 GCA_046095245.1 Bacteroidota bacterium
ATCCCCGACAGATTGTACCGGGCCATGGCCCGATCGGCGGGCCTGAATCAATCGGGATGATGCGAGCCTATGTGGATTCAGTCCGAACGCTTGCCGTAAGCGCACGCAAGCTTGGGATTCCGGCAGATTCGCTCGGTAAGCTTCCTGTTCCTGAGCCATTCAGGGAATGGCATCTGAAACGGTTTTTCACACCAAACCTCAGACTGTCCTATTCCAGGTAAGTAATTCAGGGATAGTGTTAAAACACTCCCTGCTCGCGGAAGTAGTCGATTGCTGATTGCTTTAAAAGATAATCCTGCTCTCCCAGCGACATGGAGGGGATTTTCTGCACCAATTGCCAATGTGGCCAGCCTTCATCGTCACTGCCGACCAGTTCATAGAAACCGAAACGGGACAACAGCCTACAAGTGGCAATGTGCATCAGATCCTGCTTTTCGTCCTTGGAAAAAGAACGTGGTCCATGACCCAATTCCTGAACACCAATGAGGTAAATGACCCCCTGCAAATCAAGGTCAGCATCAAAACGCTCGCTCAACAAGTCAAGCAAGCCGTTCCAATCGGATTTCAACTCATCGATATTCCGGATATGCAGCATACGCGATCAGCCCACATGTTTTGAAAACTCCTGTTGAACATCTTTGAGAGCCGGAAACAGGTATTGAGAAAAATGCATCACAGGTTCATACAGCAAAGCTTCTGATTTGATTTTGGCAGGCAGCAATTCGAATCGGGCATCAACCGGTCTGAAAACAGATAACAACACGCTGACCACCAACAGAAATTTAACCAACCCGAAGGCTGCACCGGCTGCCTTGTTGAGTGTATCCATCTTCCCGATTTTAAGTGCCTGTTCGAGGAACTTGCCCAATAACACCATAATAAGCACAACCGCGATGAAGACGACAAAGAAGGTGATGAGATACAAGGTTCCTCCTTTCGCATCGACCATTCCGGCCACCAAGGTCTGAAACACACCACTCAGTTTAAAGGCCAGGTAGAGTCCAAGTAAAATGCCGAACAGCATGGCGATTTCGAAGACGATTCCTCGCTGAAATCCTTTGTATGCACCCCAGCAGAGCGGAATGGCAATCAGTACATCGAGGTAGTTCATTCGCTTTTCAGATTGTTTGTGCGTGTTTCCGACAAAGCACTCCTGCAAAGTAATTCGTTTTTCGTCAGGTTCAGGAATTCGCATCGAGGACCATGCGAACTCCAGGCAATTGCTTTCCTTCAAAATATTCGAGCAAAGCTCCCCCTCCGGTAGATACGTACGAAACACGCTCGGCCAAACCGAAGGTGTGAATGGCCGCGGCACTGTCGCCACCTCCAATCAGCGAGAATGAGCCTCTGGACGTAGCCGATGCAATGGCCTCTGCCACCACTCGCGTGCCGTGAGAGAAGGCCTCCATTTCGAACACACCCATCGGACCATTCCACAAAATGGTTCGGCTTTGATTGATCACCCCGGAAAACTGCTGTGCCGAAACCGGACCGATGTCCAGCCCCATCCATCCTTCGGGAACCGCATCGGCTGCAGTTACAGCAACCGAAGCATCAGCGGCAAAGCGGTCACCGTTCACAGAATCGACCGGCAAGTGAATCTTCACACCAAGCGTTTCCGCTTTCTGAAGTATTTCAAGGGCCAGATCGAGTTTATCCTGCTCACAAAGTGAACTTCCAATTTGTCCTCCGCGTGCCTTAATGAACGTATAGGCCATGCCCCCGCCGATGATGAGGTGGTCCACTTTCGGCATAAGCTGCTCGATGATGAGAATTTTATCACTGACCTTGGCGCCGCCCATGATTGCCGTAAATGGTTTTTCGGCATGCTCTAATACACGCGAAGCATTATCAATTTCTGCAGCCATCAGATACCCGAAACAACAGCGGCCTTTAAACTCACGCGCAATGACAGCCGTACTGGCGTGAGCACGGTGAGCCGTACCGAAGGCATCGTTCACATAATAATCACCATAAGTAGAAAGCGCCTTAGCGAATTCGCTATCGCCTTTCTCCTCCTGCTTGTAAAACCGGAGGTTTTCCAGCAGCAACACCTGCCCGGGACGGATCGCTTCAGTTGCCGCTCTAGCAGCATCTCCCATGCAATCGTCCACAAACTCCACCTCACATTCGAGGAGTTCACGGATGACAGGAAGGGTATGGCGAAGCGAGTATTTGTCGGACGGACCCTCTTTTGGACGACCCAGGTGGGACATCAGAATCAGACTGCCTCCGTCATGCAGGATTTTCTTGAGCGTCGGGATGGCAGCGCGGATACGTGTTGGGTCTGTTACTTCAAACTGAGCATTGAGGGGCACATTGAAATCAACGCGGACAAGCACACGTTTACCGGCGAAATTGACCGAATCGACAGTTGGAATGGACATACAGGGATTTTCCGCAAAAGTAGTCAGCCGGAACATCCCTCATGGGGAAGAGGGGCTTATCGCACCGTAACGGTTTTGCGTACCGTTTCGCTTTGCTCAAGACGGATGTAATCCCTCGCACTTAACGTATCTACATCCACTTCAACATTCAGTACGGCTTCCCACTTGAATTCAAAAATGGCTTCTCCATTGCTGCTTGTAAACTCCTCCTCCAAAATATCGGCGCGGACACCGGTTTGAGGATTTACCACGCTATCCTGGCGCAACACCACACGGGCACCCGGAACCGGAGCTCCCTGGGGATCGACTACCGTGATGATGGCTTCGCACGGCTCCGTTTTTTTACAGGACGCGGCCGAAAGGAGGACAACTGTAACGAGTGTGAGGACCTGAATGAAGGATTTCATGAATGTGATCTTGTGGCTTCTTACGGATGAATCGGCGACTTTGTTCCCTTTTGATTAAACTTGCAGGACGTCCGATAAAACCCGGGCCGGATTCAAAAGTAAACAAGTTCACTCCAATGAAACAAACCCGTAACCTGGCATTCGCCCTTCTCTTCCTGGTTTCAATACCGGCTTTGGCTCAAAAGAGCGGAAGTTCACCCAAACCTGCACCCAGACCTGAAATGATAAAAGAAACTGACCAGGGGCCAGACACCCTCGTTGAACTCAGCACTGACTTCGGCGTAATGAAACTCCGTTTGTACAAGGAAACCCCCTTGCATAGGGCAAATTTCCTAAAACTGGCCGGCGAAGGCTTTTACGACAGCCTGCTTTTCCACCGTGTCATTAAGGGCTTCATGATTCAGGGCGGTGATCCCAACTCAAAAAACGCAGCTCCCGGACAAATGCTTGGAGCCGGAGATATCGGATACAAGATTCCCGCAGAAATTGTCAGTACCCTTTACCACCGGAAGGGAGTACTTGCCGCTGCGCGCGATAACAATCCCGAGAAAGCGTCCAGCGGATGTCAGTTTTACATTGTGCAAGGCAAGCCGATGACCGAAGCGGAAATCAGCATGGCTGAACAACGCCTGGGCACGAAACTAAGTCCGGAACAGAAAAAAGATTACACCACGGTTGGGGGCTCAGCGTGGTTGGATGGAAGCTACACCGTATTCGGAGAGGTAGTTGAAGGCCTTGATGTGATTGACAAAATCGCTGCCGTACAAACGGGAGCTGCCGATCGCCCGGTCACTGATGTGCGGATGAAAATGAAGCTTATCGTAAACAAGTAAGCCTCCCAGCGTCATTATGTCTGATTCCATTCGCTCCCTCCTGGAGGAAGTACATGCTTTTGTTCCATCCGGCAAGGAAGAACTTGAGCAGTTCCGGCTGAAGTTCACCGGAAAAAAGGGCGTGTTGACAGACCTGTTCGCACGCATAAAGGACGTAGCCCCTGAGTCGCGCAAAGCCTACGGTCAGGAAGTGAATGCCCTGAAAGAGGCTGCTGAAGCCAAACTGAACCAGTTCCGCGAGCAATTCGAACAAAACACATCGGATAAGGGCTTTGATAAAGACCCGACTTTGCCGGGCGATCCGCTGAATGCCGGCTCCCGGCACCCTCTAAGCCTGGTACGTGCAGAAATCATTCGGATTTTTTCACGCGTTGGATTCAATGTAAGTGACGGACCAGAGATTGAAGATGACTGGCACAATTTCTCAGCGCTAAATTTCCCCCCTGAGCATCCTGCACGCGATATGCAGGACACCTTTTTCATCGACTTGCATCCGGATCCTTCGATCTACCAGGGGGCGCTTGCCTTGCGGACCCATACATCCTCCATCCAGGTGCGCGTTATGGAGTCACAAGCACCACCCATCCGTACCATTTGTCCGGGACGTGTGTACCGAAATGAAGCCATATCGGCGAGGGCACATTGCTTTTTCCACCAGGTTGAAGGATTCTATATCGACAAGGGTGTATCCTTCGCCGATTTGCGGCAGACGCTGTTGTATTTTGCACAAGAGATGTTTGGGAATGACACACGCATCCGCCTGCGGCCGTCCTATTTCCCGTTCACCGAACCGAGTGCAGAAATGGACATCAGCTGCAGCATCTGCAAAGGATCGGGATGCAATGTATGCAAACACAGCGGCTGGGTAGAAATCCTGGGCTGCGGAATGATTGACCCGGCCGTACTTCAAAACGGAAACATCGACCCTGAGGTCTACAGTGGATTTGCGTTCGGAATGGGTGTTGAACGGATCACCATGTTGCGTTACGGAATCCGCGACTTGCGGATTTTTTCTGAAAACGACGTGCGATTCCTGGATCAGTTCAAAGGCGTTTACTGATTTCCGGCCTATCGGCGAGGCTTCCCAATCACCTTGTATTGCCCTTCACCCCGCAACACGGATGTATAGCGCGAAGGATCGTGTGCAATCGCCAGGCCTTCCTGGAAGACAGGATCATGCTTGAACATGTATTCAAACCGTCCGCGCTGGAAGTGGTATCGCGACACAATTTCCTGTTGCAGGAATTGCTTGATCTCTGAACTGAAAAGCCGTAGATCCTCTGCACGGTCGTGTCGAAGTGCTGTGCCCAATGCCAGCAAATCGCGGTCGGTTGAGGCAAAATACTTCTCACGCAGGGTGGCCTCCTTCAGGGACTCGAAGGCTTTTTCGCTCTGCGTAGCATAGGTGTACGTACGGCCCGATAGAAACGAAACGAACTCACGGTAATCTTCATCCGACAAGCGGAAAGACGAGGCATCACCAATCGAATCATGCTTACTGCGGTAGAGACTTGCAAAATCAAAAATGAGCAGATTCCGAATAAGACTCTTGGTGAGGGTTGCTGTGTCGGGTAGCGTTACATAAACATCCGGATAGACCGCAGAGCCATCGTAAACGGTACGGCCATTCTTTGTCTTGAACGCCTTCACCAGGGAATCCGGAATCTCATAAAATGAACCATCCTCATCGGAACGGTGGCGATACACCCTGGTTTGCACACAACGTCCGCTGGCAGTGTAGTACTTGGCTACCGTCAACTTCATCTGCGCATTGTAGGTCAGGTTACGCGTTTGCTGAACGAGCCCCTTTCCGAAAGAACGCTGACCCACAACAACGCCCCGGTCAAGATCCTGGAAATTACCGGCAGTAATCTCACTGGCTGATGCCGAGGACTTGTCTATCAGAACAACCACCCGCAACTCCTCTGCAATCGGCTCGTTTCGGGTCTTATACGTGTTGTTGGAGCCGGATGTCTTCCCCTCCTGCCTCACCAATGGCAGATCTTTTTGCAGGAACAGGTTGAGGATGTTGACCGATTCTTCGAGAAGTCCGCCACCATTACCACGCAGGTCGAAAATCAGTGATGTCATACCCTGATTCTTTTGCAACTCCACCAGGGCATTTCGGGTTTCACTGTAACAGTCCTGCAGGAATTTTTCGAGCTTGATATACCCCGTGCTATCGTCAACCATCGTGTAGAATGGGACATTCTTCGACTTTATCTCTCCACGTGTGATGTTGAGCGGTATTGATGCGGAAGATCCGGGGCGTTCAACCAAAAGCCGAACGGCTGTACCGGCCTGACCCTTGACCATCTCATCAATTTCCTGGGGAGAAAGGCCGCTGATACTCCGGCCGTTCACTTCCAGCAGGCGATCTCCGGCGCGAAGTCCGGCCTGTTGTGCAGGATACCCTTCCGTCACCTCGTAAATCAGCACGCTATCGCCATTGCGAATCGAACTGGCACCGATTCCGCCATACTCCGTACTGACGTGTTTCATCCGGTAATCTTCGATTTCCGATTCCGGATAATAATTGGTGTAAGGATCGAGTGATTTCAGCATGCCATCAATCCCTGACTTCATCAAAGAACCCGGGTTCACATCATCCACATACACTGCGTTCACCTCCCGGTACACGCCAGCCATTAAGTCGAGCTGTCGGGCGATCTGAAAAAAGTCATCGGAGAATCCCCAGCACAGAAGGGATGCCGGAATCAAGAGCAGTAGCAGGAGGCGTTTCGCGAATCGTTTCATGGGACAGCTTCAAAGATAGGCAGCCACAAAATAGCAGAGGGCCCCGTATTCCGGAGCCCATCTACAACCTAAAACCTACCAAAAGAACTTTCTGTTACGAATGGATGGAGTAGCCGGCCTCCGTACCATATGGGCTGAGCTGCTTTTTCAGCTTCTGGCGTGCAACGTGAATGCGGATTTTGACTGTCCCGAGTGGAACAGCAAGATGCTTTGCGATTTCCTCGTATTTATATCCTTCAAACGACATCAGGAAAGGGGTACGGAGGTTATCCGATAACAGTCCGATAGCGTTGTTCACCTCTTTCATGATCATACGGCCTTCACCATCGTTGCGGACGGAATGGGCAGCATTGTTGATGTAAATCTGGTTTTCAGTATCATCTGTAACAACACTTCCTTTCACCATCCGGCGGTAGTTGTTGATGAAGATGTTTTTCATGATCGTGTATAACCACCCCTTCAGATTAGTACCGTCCTCGAACTTGTCGCGGTTTCGGAAAGCCTTCAACATGGTTTCCTGAACCAGATCATTCGCATCTTCGTGATCCTGGGTCAATTTCATAGCATAACCGCGCAGAGGCTGGTAGTGAGTGTTGACCTGATGGTTGAATTCGACCTGTGTCATTTGTTTAGGTTTTTATCTTAAAAGTTTCACAAAGCTAATCGGGTATAGCATTCAATGCAAGCGTTTTTGTTTAATTTATGTAGGTTATTTGTTAAACAAATATAATTCGCTGATTTTCAGGATTATATTTTCATAAACCGAGCTATTTCTGACATTTAAATGATAGTTTTCCCGTTTTAGCGACTTCAAAAGTGACTCAATACTGTTTAGTATTTGTTTAACGAATTAAAACAAGGAGGGGGTTGGTACGTTCTACTAGTGTTTAACAGATGTATGCGTAAAATAAACAATACTATCCCGGCGATTCCTGCCCAAACCCACGATCATGCTGGTCTCCACATGAACCTGGAACCGCTTTCAGTAAGAGCCGACCACGAGATGGATGAAATCCTCCACCACAGTCTGGGAGGGATCAAAACGCCCCTGAGAGATGGCGCCTTTGACGCCTCTCCGGATGAAAAAATCCGGATCATCGCCTCCCACGTAGAAGCCATTTTGCACACGCTTGGAATGGACTTGTCGGATGAGAGCATCCGTGAAACGCCGATTCGTGTGGCAAAGATGTATGTCCACGAGACTTTCCGCGGCCTCGATCCGGCGAACAAACCCGGAATAACCCTGTTCAATAACGCATACAGATACCGGCAAATGCTTGTCGAGAAAGACATCACCTTTTATTCGACCTGCGAACACCACCTGGTGCCGATTTTCGGAAAAGCGCATGTGGCGTATTTTTCCTCCGGAAAAGTCATCGGGCTGTCGAAGCTCAACCGACTGGTCGACTACTACGCCCGCAGGCCTCAGGTGCAAGAGCGTTTAACTATCCAGATTGCCGCCTCACTGCGTGAGGCACTGGAAACGGAGGACGTTGCCGTGATGATTGATTCGGCACACATGTGTGTTGCCTCCCGGGGAATTCGTGATGTGAATTCGACCACCATCACAACTGAATACTGCGGAAAATTCCGGAACATGGATGTACGTCGCGAGTTCTTATCCTACATCGGAAAGGACCACTGAAAACCGAATGGCTCAATTTGCGGAGCCAGACGAAAGAGCTCGATTTAATTCAAGGTGCGCAACGTGTCCAGCAAATGGACGAGATCCTGCATGGTGTGCAGTAATCGGACATTTTTAGGCAGGTTGATGTTCGCCTGAAAAAGTTGTCCGCCGGCCAGCAGAATTGTCGCCTGAGGGAAATCACTGCTGAGTTTGTTTGCCACATGCATCGGAGTTTGCGCTGCAATGGAGGAAGTCAGAACCGTCAGAATGTAATTCGCCTTGTAAATACCCATCACAGGGTTCAGATCATCGAGTGGCAGGTTGGGGCCCAGGTAACTGGTGTGGTGTCCCTTGGAACGGATCAGGTAATTAGCGAACAACAAACCGATTTCATGAGGTTCGTGTGCGGGAAGAAAGAGCACGAATTTTTTTGCGTTCGGAGCCTGGTTCTTGGGTTGGGCATCGATGGCTACGAACAGTTTCTGACGAATCAGGTTGGTGATAAAATGCTCGTATGCGGGATTCACTGCTCCGGTCTGCCACATCATACCGATACGGCCCAGGAAGGGAAATACCAGTTCGATAAAGGTGTTCTCCATTCCGTATTGGAGAATACTCGATGACAGGATTTTCTCGAACGCTATCTCGTCAAGTCCAAACATGGCTTTGGTCAATGCCTCCACCTGAACCTGCTGGTCGGTGGCATTGTCGGTGAGATCCATGACGTACTTATCAATGTCCTCCCGGCTCATTTTGGTAATGTGCGAGATTTTGTGGCCATGTCGGTTGAGCATGGCCACGCTGAGCAACATCTTGATGTCCTCGTCGTCGTAATAGCGGATGTTGGTAGCGGTACGCTTGGGTTGGGGGATGCCATAGCGCTGCTCCCAAATACGCAGGGTGTGGGGTTTGATGCCTGTCAGGGCCTCAACATCCTTAATCGAGAAGTTATTCATGGCGTTTTTCTTCACACCGGGCATCGGTTGATGTCCGCATCCCGTGATGATAAAACAGCCTAGCCCGAAAAATGTTTTCGCAAAACCACTTTTATCAATTCCCGTTGAAGAATCCGCTCGGCCAATAGCTCCGGCTCCCTGCATCCGTAGCCCTCGGGAATCATGTGCTCGGGCAAATCGATGTGGTACAAGAGTGAACGGATACGATCCCCCTCCGACTTGCACCATTCGCGGAGGCGGGGGGCGAGTTCAGCACAAAAACGCTTGAAATCGGGTTGCAGCTCGCTGTTGAATGTGAGAGGATAACCAAAGCGTGCAAAATCCGTTTCGGTTTGCACAGCCATCGCCCGTAAAAAATCCAGGTCATGTCTGTACCGCTCCAGTTGCTGATCGTTCATGGTCTATCTTCGTCGAGACGTCAAAGTTCATGCTTATCCCGCGAATAAGGTGCACATCCATCTTACTGCTCGTGCTGACACCGATCATGCTCAGGGCACAGGGCGGTTATCGGCCCCACCCCTTGCTTTCCCCGATGTGGCAGGCGGATGCGGAATATCTGGTTCCGAGTCAGGTTGGCGATAGTACGGTACAAAATGGTTTTACAGGCTTGTCCTTTACCTGCCGGACACCTCTGTATACCGGAAAAGACTGGTTATCGGCCGATGGAGGAAAGCCTTTTTTTGCCGTGCTGGCACAGGGTAGCGCCCTGTATAGGCAAAGTCAGTTGGATTACATCGAACCGGATCGTGCGCTGAGCCAATTGCGCATCGGCATGACCGGACTGATGGCCAAAGGTCTTCGGCAATTGCTGATGGCTAACATGAGCCTATCGCTCCCTACCGAATCATTCAGCTTCCGTACCCGTGCCTTGCGTTTACACGGCTCGTTGATCTGGCGCAAATTGTATCACAACAACCGCTTGTGGCATACGCTTGGGCTTAGTTACACACCCATTACCGGGAAAGACCGGATTTTACCTGTAGCAGGGCTTGGATATACCCTTGGTAATGAAGACCAGATCCAGGTCACTTTCCCATTCAACGCGTCGTATACGCACCTCATCTCAAAACAATTCAGCATGCTGATCCGTGTGCAAAACATGGGAGGATACCACGTACTCCCGGCCGATAGTACGAACAGCGAGGATCCTCTGTACTACAGGTTTAATTTTCCACGCATCGGAGTGCTGGGGCGCTGGTATGGCGTGCGCCATACGGTCATGACCGCCGAGGCGGGTATGACCACCGGCGGGCGCGTTCAGCTCGATGGAGGACGCGACACGCAATTGCCTGCACCCTATTTCCGACTCAGCCTGCAAGTCCGTTTCGGAAACCGGCCCGCCGCAGCGCCCATCCTGAATTTCGATCCGGGTGACTCCGGATTCGATCCGGCATACCTGGTCGAGTGATTTAACTTTATAAGAGTACAAGTGTTATCCATGCATGGCATGTATTTTAATCGCCGGCGGTAACGGCTTGGTCGGACAACGTCTCACACAGGTCCTGCAAGCAGCAGGACACGAAGTGCGTTGGCTTGTTCGAAATCCCAACGGGCGTGAGCCGGTTCGCACCTTCGCCTGGAAACCCGAACGTCACGAACTTTCTGATGACGCTTTGCACCAAACCGACGTCATCATATCCCTGGCGGGTGCGCCTATTGCCGGTTCACGCTGGACAGCAGCCTACAAGCATACGATCCTCCATAGCCGATTGGACGCAGCAAAAACACTTATCGGCTCCTTATATAACATACCCAACAAGGTAAGTTGTGTGATTTCTGCATCCGCCATCGGCTTTTATGGAAACCGTGGGCACGAAATCCTGGACGAACAGAGCAAGATGGGCAAGGGATTTCTATCAGAAACAACCGCAGCCTGGGAATCGGCATATGCATCTTGTCCGGTGCGTCACATCACCATTCGCATTGGAATCGTGCTTTCCAGAGCGGGTGGTGCGTTACCAAAACTTGAAGCTCCACTCCTCGCCGGTGTTGCATCAATCCTTGGGTCCGGAAACCAGGTCATGAGTTGGATTCATATCGATGATTTGTGTGCACTGTTCCTGCATGCCCTGAATTCAGGTTCGGCCAGCGGCGTGTACAACGGTGTTGCACCGCATCCCGTTGAGCAGCGTTCATTCATGCGCACACTTCGACGGATTGTAAATCCCGTTAGTCTTTTGCTTCCCGCACCAGCGCCGGCCCTGCGTTTATTACTCGGGGAACAGGCTGCGTTGGTGCTCGACAGCACTTTCGTTTCCTGTGATCGAATCCTTTCAGAAGGATTCCAATTCAAATTCCCTTACCTACCCGAAGCAATTAAAGACCTCTATGGCAAAAACTGAACCTGTTTGCATATTTTGGTTCCGCAGAGACCTGCGATGGAATGACAACACGGGTCTTTATCAAGCCCTGAAATCAGGATATCCGGTTGTGCCCTTGTTCATTTTCGACAGCGATATTCTGGATAAGCTGGAAGACCGTGATGATGCGCGCGTCGATTTCCTGCACCGGCGATTAACGGAAATGCAAGAAGAAATTGTACGCATCGGTTCGACTTTTGATATACGGTTCGGCCATCCGGAAAAAATATGGAAGACCCTGTTACAGGATTACGATGTAAAAGCGGTGTACACAAACCATGACTACGAACCCTATGCCCGGGAACGCGACAAAACAGTTTCTGCATTTTTATCGAAGCACAACATCACTTTTCAAACAACGAAAGACCAGGTGATTTTTGAGCGGGATGAAGTGGTGAAGGACGACGGAAAACCCTACACCGTTTACACGCCCTACTCCAGAAAGTGGATGGCCCGACTTAAATCACATCGGCCAGAAAGTCTGCCGAGTGAAAAGCTCCTCGAAACCCTGCACAAGCAAGAAAAGCGTCCTATTCCCGCATTGTCGAAAATCGGTTTTTCTGCTTGTACGTTGAGTTTCCCGGGCACCGCTATTCCAACATCCCTCTTGGCGAATTATGCAGACACACGCAATCTGCCCGGAGTTGATGGAACATCAAAAATCGGGTTGCATCTGCGTTTCGGTACCGTTAGCATCCGCGAGTTGGTGCGCGTTGCGGAAAAACACAGCTTTTCATGGCTCAATGAATTGTGCTGGCGCGAATTCTACATGATGATCCTATGGCATTTTCCACATGTTGTCGGGGCATCTTTCAAACCTGCCTACGATCGCATCCCCTGGAGAACCGACGAAAAAGGCTACACAGCCTGGTGCGAAGGCAAAACAGGCTATCCGATTGTGGATGCAGGGATGCGTGAGTTGAACACCACAGGCTATATGCACAACCGGGTAAGAATGATTGTAGCCAGTTTCCTGACCAAGCACTTGCTTATTGACTGGAGACTTGGCGAAGCATGGTTCGCCCGTAAGCTACTCGATTTCGAACTGAGTTCGAACAATGGCGGCTGGCAGTGGTCGGCAGGAAGCGGTTGTGATGCCGCACCTTATTTCCGGGTATTCAATCCATATGAACAAACGCGGAAGTTCGATCCCGAACTGGCCTACATTAAAAAATGGGTTCCCGAATATGCAGATTTCAGCTATCCGAAACCGATAGTGGATCACAAGGAAGCCCGCGAACGCTGCCTGGACGTATACAAGCGCGCCCTGGCAGCAGTCTAGAACCCCTACTTCAGAAAGTCGTTGAAGTATCCTGTGATCTTCGAGTTCAAGTGAACCCGATCCTTACCTGTCACATTGTGCAGGTGCCCGGGGTAAACGAAGTAATCCAACTGAACGCCCTTGCTTACGGCCTGTTTCAGGAACATCAGGCTGTGTTGCCATACTACGACATCATCGCTGGTTCCATGTATCAAAAGCAGCTTGCCATTGAGCTGATCCGCCTGGGCAGTCAGTTTGCTTATTCGGTACCCTTCCGGATTTTCGGCGGGCGTATCCATGTACCGCTCAGTGTACATCACTTCATAGTAACTCCAATCCAGCACCGGACCACCGGCAACAGCAGCCTTGAATACACCCGGGTATCTCGTCATGAGTGATGTCGTCATGAAGCCACCAAAACTCCAGCCATATACACCCAAGCGGGATGCATCCACATAACGGAATGCTTTGAGCGCATTCACACCGGCAATCTGATCGCGCATCTCCTCTTCACCAAGTTTTCTGAAGGTTGCCTGTTCGAAGGCTTTTCCCCTGTTTGAAGATCCACGGTTGTCCACCGTGAATACAATGTATCCTTGCTGGGTCAGGTAGTGAAACCAAAGATCGGCACCAGCCAACCAGGTATTGGTGATCATTTGTGCATGAGGCCCGCCATATAAATACACAACCGCGGGGTATTTCCGGGTGCTATCGAAATCAGCAGGTAAAATCAATCTGCACCACAACGGTGTTTTGCCATCTGCCGCCTGTATGGTGAACGTACGCGTTTGACCAACTGTATAGTCGGCAAGGGGATTGGCAGCCTCCAATAGTGTCTCCACCACCTGCCCATCGCGCGCCGAAACAATCCGAACAACCCGAGGAACAGTCTGACTGCTCCAGTTGTCGATGAAAGCCGTACGCTGGGCATTCAATATGCAAGTATGTACGCCCGATCCTGTGGTCAGCAAACGAATGGTACCAGAAGACAATTCGACTGATTTAAACACGCGGTCCATACCCAGGTTGTCGGTCGAATGGAAAAATGCTGTTTTCCCTTTACCATCAAACCCATTGAAATCGGTCACTTCCCATTCGCCTTTGGTAAGCTGGCGAATCAATTTCCCGGAGGTATCATACAGATAAAGGTGGTTCCATCCATCGCGGCGGCTCTGCCATACAAATTTGCTTGGATCACCGGGTAAAAACTCCATGGGGTGCAAGGGCTCGGTATACATCGGATCCCGCTCCTCAAAAAGTGTCCTTTCATACACACCCGTAGTGGCCGAATAGCGGTTGAGTTTCATGTGATCCTGTCCGCGATTGAGCACGGCAACGTACACCGATTGTGCATCAGGCGACCAGGCCATATTGGTCAGATATTGGTCCGCTGGCAACCCGGTCTGCAGGTACACCGTCTTACCGCTTACCAGATCATACACTCCTATGCTCACCTGATGACTTGAATCCCCTGCAAAAGGATATTTGATGGGCTCATGATCAGCAGGTCTGGCTGAAAAATCAATCATCGGGTAGTCGGTCTCCATCGACT
>JBJTJB010000284.1:0-3404 GCA_046095245.1 Bacteroidota bacterium
CGAGACGGCCATGTATTCCATGATCACCTACCTGGCCGCTTCCAAGACCGTTGATTTTCTGATTGAAGGTATTGAAGAATACACGGGCATCACCATCATCAGTCCGAAAAGCGAAGAGATCCGTGAAATGCTCATCCACAAACTCGGACGCGGCGTTACCATTTACAATGGGAAACGCGGATACGGAAAAACCGGTCACAACACGGATGTCGAAATTGTGTACACGGTAATCACCCGACTTGAAATCAGCAAACTGACCTCTGAAATTGAATTGATCGATCCAAATGCCTTTGTGGTGATGACCAGCATCAAGGATACGCGGGGCGGAATGGTCAAAAAGCGCCCACTGGCGCACTGATCACAACACGACCCCCATCAGCATGGCACGCTGCAGGTATACCTTCGTACCAACCTCCGGCTCCTGTCCGGGCGCCAACTCGTTCATGCGGTAAAGCCGCGACAGCTTCACTCCATATTGCTGGGAAATACCGCGCAAGGTGTCGCCGGGCTTCACCTGATGCACCAAAACAGATTCTGCCTTGTTCTTTTTGCTTTTTACAAATACAACTTCACCCGGCCGAACCACATCGTTCTTGACCGCATCGTTGAAATCGAGCACCTGCCAAAGCTCAATGCCCTGATCACGGGCGATTTTACTCCAGGTATCTCCTTCACGAGCCAGAACGAAAGGCACACCATTTATTTTACTTGCATCCGCTGAGGCCGTTGCCGTGGGGGACTTTACCGCAGCAGCCGAGCCGGTTGTTTTCTTGAACCTCCATGTGCGTACAGGTGCCTTGTCACGACCGGACACTGCCGGAACCGATCGGCCTTTGCTCTTGACAGGACTCGCATCAGCCTGAACAGAACCTGGCTGGGCAACCTCAACACGCATCGGCTCTACGGGCTTCTCCGGCTTGATGGCCGTACGGGAGGCCACCAAACCGGCCTGATCAAAACGTGTGAGATCGTACCGCTCAATCAAATCGATTATCCGGTGTGCATAATGGGGGTTTGTGGCGTAGCCGGCACGCTTCAACCCATGAGCCCAGGCCTTGTAATCCGTTTTGCTCAATTCGAAAAGGGATGCGTAGCGCTCGCGGGTCCGTAAAAATTCGGAATGATCGGCATAAGACTGCCATACATCCTCGTATTTGCGAAAGCACTCGTTGGGTGCATCATCGTCCTGATGATAGGTCGGCCCGGTCCATTCCTTGTGACACTTGATGCCGAAGTGGTTGTTGGCATCCTTGGCGAGAGGCGAATTCCCATAATCGGATTCGAACATCCCCTGGGCGAGGGTAATGCTAGCCGGAACTCCGGTACGGGCCATGTCGGTTACCGCTGCATCCGAATATGCAGTGATATACTGTTCGGCAGAAAGCCTTACTGATTCGCGCTTGGAATGGGACTGAGCCCCGGCTGTTGTACTAATGAATAACAACACTGGGGCCAATAGCAGTTCGAATGGGACGTACTTCATCGCTTGCAAGTTAGCCGGCATGCTGTGCAGCCTGACACGGGCCAGTGGGCATGTATCAACAACTGACTGTTAACGGACATAGGCCTGCATACCACCGGTATGACACAGCAATACCTGCCCATCCCCACCCAATTCCCCCCTCTCCATCAACGATAGAACGCCAAACAGCAACTTGCCGGTATAAACCGGTTCAACAGGAATCTGCGGAAAGCGAACATTCCAATCAGAAACCAGATCCAAAAGCGCCTGATCGGTACGGGCATAGCCCCCGAACGTAAAACCCGACTCCCAGCTGACGCGTTCACTGAGTCCCACACACAAGGGCTGAAATTCCTGCCTTGCTTCCAGCACCTTGACACCCAACAATCGCTGCTCAGACGGAAGGGAACGATCGATGCCGCAGAGTGTACATCCGGTTCCTACGGCCAGTGCCACATGGGTGAAATCGGAAGGAATGTATTTGGAAATCGAACTGCAGCCTAACACACCTTCCGGGTTGGATCCCCCTTCCGGTATCAGGAACATGTTACCGAACCGTTCAATCAAAGACGGCTGATGATCCATGTTCCGAAGTGAACGATACTCGCTTCTTGAAACCACTTCAATCCGCATTCCTGACTGCGCGGCGCGCTGGAGGGTGATGGTATTTGTACCCGCTTCCGTTTCCCGAACAATCCCGATGCATGGAACACCCTCCCTGCGGCAACATTCGGCCAATGCTGCGAGGTTATTGGAATAGGGACCACCAAAACTCAGTATCCCATCGAAAGATCCGGCATGATAGGCCTTCAGGTTGTGCTTTAATTTAAACCACTTGTTGCCACCCGTAATCGGATCCGACTTATCGAGCCGTAACCAGGAAAGCGTATACGTGGGCCCCGAGCCTCTCGCATAACGTACCGAGTCGACGCTTATCGCGCAGGGCGACTGCATGTCGTGTGAGGTTTGCTTCAGCGGGAAGCAACAGACTCTGAATGCTGCAAGGCTGAGGAAAACGAAATCCAGTTCATACTTTGGGTACAATCGACCAGAGCGGATTGGCCATCGGAATGAAATACCCGCAGGGCAATGCGGCCATCAAGCCCTTCCTCGATCCGTGACAAGGCGATGAGTTCACCCCCCTGTTCCAGATTCCATGTTGCGTTCACAGGAGTGAACACCAAACGGACCGGTTTTCTGCGACCTTCCTCCCAAACGGTGAATCGGTTTTTACGGGCCTCCACCTTGTACCGGCGCCCCTTGTGTTCCACCATCCTCATGTCTGATTCGCCCTCCTTCATGGAAAGCGGATTGTCGCCAGACCAGAACTCAATGACATTCAGAACGACAGCATCAACAAGGCCTGCAACTTCATAAACCGGGATGATGACCAGAGCCCAAAAAACCACACTACGCACCGTCTTGTCCTCAATCGTTCCATTCCAATCGTAGACTTCACGCACCAGGTTAAACGAACCATAACACCCTGATAGGAGAATCGAAACGCTTAATACCAGAGGAAGAAGGAAATCTGTACTGAACTTTTTCATAGCCGAATTGTTTATACACAAAACTACTACGAGGCTCCTTGCATGGATTCTCCGGTCTCCACAATCGATACACAGGGATTTCAACATTTCCATTTCGTTCGCAGTATATTTCTGCCATGGCGTTCACAGACAAATTCGACAAAGAGGACTACTACATGACCGAGGAGGGCTTTCTCGTCTTTACGGAAAAGTACCATCTCAAGCGGGGATATTGTTGTCAGAGTGGATGTAAGCACTGCCCTTGGAAGGAGCAGAAAAACACATCGGGTAAAAAAGAGAATCCGTCCCCCGAAAACCGGTAAAGACTGCCTGGTCTAGACCGGCAAAGCCTACCTTTGTGTATTCAATCGACCCATGGAAATTTCCGCCCAAAAACTGGATCTCAACAAGAC
>JBJTJB010000285.1:0-1781 GCA_046095245.1 Bacteroidota bacterium
CGACGAAGTCATCGCCATGATCCGTCGTTCTCAAACACCAGAGGAGGCCAAGAACGGGTTGATGGAGAATTTCCAACTGAGCGAAATTCAATCCAAGGCCATTTTGGAGATGCGCTTACAGCGTTTGACCGGGCTGGAGCGGGATAAGATCCGTGATGAATACGCTGAGATCATGAAAATGATCGATTACTTCAAGCAGGTTCTGGCTGATGAGGTGCTTCGTATGAAAATCCTGAAGGATGAGATGGGAGAGATGCGTGACAAATACGGCGATGAGCGACGCACTGAAATCGTTTACATGGCCGATGATATCAGCATCGAAGACATGATCGCCAATGAGCCGGTCGTTGTCACCATATCGAACCTGGGCTACATCAAGCGTACCTCGCTGAGTGAATACAGGAGCCAGGGCAGGGGAGGTCGAGGTTCTGCGGGGGCTGCGACCCGTGAAGAGGATTTTGTGGTCCACCTGTTCGTAGCTACGAACCACAATTACCTGTTGCTGTTTACCGAAAAAGGAAAATGCTTCTGGTTACGCGTGTTCGAGATTCCGGAAGGAAACAAGAACTCCAAAGGGCGTGCATTGCAAAACCTGATCAGTATTACGCCAGACGATAAAGTGAAGGCGTTTGTGAACGTCCGGACACTCGACGAAGACGAATACCTCAACAACAACCACATCATTTTGTGCACACGTCAGGGAACCATTAAAAAGACCCTGCTTGAAGCCTACTCGCGTCCGCGCCAAAATGGAATCAATGCCATTACCATCAATGAGGGGGATGAACTGATTGAGGCACGCCTCACGAATGGCACCAACGAAATCCTTCTTGCCGTCAAATCCGGACGTGCCATCCGCTTCAATGAATCAACAGTGCGCCCCATGGGCAGAAATGCAGCCGGCGTACGGGGTGTAAGCCTCGAAGACGGACAGGATGAAGTGATTGGTATGGTTTGCATTGAAGACACAGCCAAGGAGACCATCCTGGTTGTTTCAGAAAAAGGATATGGCAAACGTTCGGATATCGAAGATTACAGGGTGACCAACCGGGGTGGAAAGGGCGTAAAAACCCTCCAAATCACCGACAAAACCGGACAATTGGTGGGCATTAAATCCGTTATCGACGGAGATGACCTGATGATCATCACGCGCAAAGGAACTACCATCCGGATTCCCGTTGACGAATTGCGGGTGATGGGCCGGGCTACCCAGGGAGTGAAACTGATCCGCCTAGACGATGAGGATGCGATCGCCTCGGTAGCCAAGGTAGAGGAACATCTTTTAAAAGCTGATCCCTCGGAACTGGGCGAAGCGACAACAGAGGGCGAGGATACCGTGAACACCGACAACGAGCAGATCCAGCCGGAAAACGATTCCGACAACAACACCAACGAATCCGAACAAACCGAACTATAATAAATTAATAATGAAAAGGTTACTTAGCTTAACTGTAGTATTACTTGTCTCATCTCAGGTCTTCGGACAAAAGAGCGCCATACAAACAGCGTATAACTGGATGCGGTATGAGGAATTCGAAAAGGCCAAAGAGGCGATCGATGGGGCAGCTGCAAACGAAACCACCATCGGCATGGCCAAAACCTGGTATTATCGGGGAAGTATCTACCAGGGGATCTATCAGAGTTCCAATCCGAAATTTGATGCCCTCAAGCCCGGATCCCTGGTAGAAGCGGCCAAATCCTACCAAAAAGCCTTGGAATTGGACCAGAAACAGGAGTGCGGTGATCAAATTAAATCCAGGATGGAGAACATCACCATTAGG
>JBJTJB010000286.1:0-2110 GCA_046095245.1 Bacteroidota bacterium
CTGTGGATGAACGTAGGTGTGCATCCCGATTGACCCAGTGCCTCCGTAAGATGTGTGGCAAGATTTCCTGAACCGACGATGCCGATGATCATGGTTATGCTGTGTTGCGAGATTCGCGTATGCGGCGAACTACAGCCATCCATGTTCCAACAGCAAGTAGAATACAACCAATCCATAGGAGGTTGATGTGCGGGAAGATGATTGCTTTCATGATGATGAAATCCCGTGAGTTCCCTTCTTTTTCAGCAATAAGGATCTTTACCTTGTTTTCTTCGGGAAGTACTTTTTCGAATGTGAATTTCAAACCAAGGTCCTCGATTTCATACGGGCGGTTGAAATACGTGCTGTCACGAAGAATGAAAACAGGTTCCGCCCTGAACAATTTCCGGTTCACATCCATCACCAGCAATTGAGCAGATACGGCGAGATCACCTTCAGCAAGCATGTACTTGTCGCGATCTACATTCCGACTTAGTCCCTCCAGAACGATTAAGCTGTTGCTGGTGGTGATCGTATCGCCCGGGCTCAGTTCGAATGGTTTACCTTCTTTGTAGCCGTTCGGGTCGGATTTCGCTGCAGCATCCTCCATCTCGGCATACGTAACATGGGTGTAAATGTCCCGGTTGTAGTAATGCTTCGTGCTGGGTTCGCTTACGTTGCCCATCTGCTTGTTCAGCTGTACGAAAGGAAAGAGCGAAAAGTCTTTTTCTAGCTGTCCGTTTTGCGGATTCTGCTTGTAGTACTCCACCTCAAAGCGGATATGGATGTCATCCTGGGTGCGCCCTTTGTAAGTCACATAGTATTCGCCCATCGGTAAGGTGTCGCGTTGATACAACAGGATGTTTTCGTTGTTCGGAAAATCCTTGCCAAGGTCGACCCTCAACCTGTTTTGGCTGATCACCTGTTTTGCTCCGTTGGATACCAATGCTCCCAGCAATACCAGCGCCATGCCTACGTGCGCAACGCTTGCCCCGCCAACAGACAGCTTTCCCTTTAGTGCTCTGATCAGGTAATCGGCGTTGGCTGTACAAGCCCAGATCGAGCTGAACAGTAACAAAACATGTTGAATGCGGCTGAATCCGAATCCCCATTGATAGGCTGCCGTCAAAAGCAAGGAAACTGAAAAGCTTAGCGCAAGCCTTTTCACTACGGCTTTCGGTTCACTGGACTTCCACCTAAAGTACTGGCCTACGGCCATCAAGCTGGCAATGATAAAGGCCAGGGGGACCTGCCAACTGTTGTAAAAATCCACAGCATCTTCCGGAGGCGCAAGCTTGGAGCCGAACACCTTGTTGATCACTGGTAGCGAAGTGGTGACCGTAATCTGTATTGCCGACACAACAAGTACCAGGGTTCCGATAAACATCCAGAATTCGCGGCTGCTGATGGCATCGTCTTCCTGATTTCCACGCAATTCGTTCCTGTGTTTAATCATCAGGGCGATGGACCAGATGACGAAGAACAGCATATAGAGGATCAACTGTCCCTTCATGCCCAAAACGGTGAAGGCATGCACAGAGGTGTCGCCCAGGATGCCACTTCGCGTGAGGAAAGTAGAGTAGAGGACCAGCATAAACGTCACCACAACGAGAAGGATTGAGCTTCCCAATGCCGTTCCGTTTTTCCGTTGAATGATCATCACGTGGTTGGCTGCCACCAAGGTCAACCAGGGTACAAGGCTTGCATTCTCTACAGGATCCCAGGCCCAGAACCCACCGAAGCTGAGCTATTCATACGCCCATGCGCCACCCATCAGGATACCGGTTCCAAGAATGGCTATTCCGGCTAGTGTCCAGGGCAATGCAGGTGTGATCCACTCGCGAATGCGCTTGGTGGCAAGTCCCGAGATGGCGTAGGCAAAAGGCACTGCCGTTGCAGCAAATCCGAGGAACAGCGTTGGCGTGTGAATCACCATCCAGTAATTCTGCAATAGGTGATTTAGCCCTCTGCCATCCTGGATCTTCGACAGATAATCCGGCATGCGAATAAACGGCAGGTTGGCAAAATCAGGGTGATTGCGTAGCAGGATGAAGGGATTCGAACCGATCTTGATCGTGCCCAGTTCAAGACCGAGCAACATGGAGGCCAGGAAAGCCTGAATGACCATGAT
>JBJTJB010000287.1:0-3512 GCA_046095245.1 Bacteroidota bacterium
ATTCCGTTTGTGTTCGGCGATATCGACCCGTCCGACAGCGATTTTTCGCTCGTAGTCCCAGGCATTGCCGCCGTAAGTGGTGAGCAGCGTCGAATCAATGTCGTAGATGGATGGGGAAGTCTCACCACACCTTTCGGAACATTCAATACCCTTCGCGTTTTAACCACGTTGACAGGAGAAGATTCCGTGTTCCTCGACACCCTTGGTTTCGGATTTACCTTCCCCAGGCCCCTGAACCGTGAATACAAATGGATCGCCAATGGCCAGGATATTCCGGTGCTTCAGATCAATACCACCCAGCAGCTCTTCGGTCAGGAAACAGTTACCCGAATCAAATACCGCGACAGCCTACGCGTGTTTACCGGACTGGAAGCCATTCGTAACGAATCACTGAATCCATTGATTTACCCCAATCCGACTGCCGGAAACAGCGCGATCCGTTTTCAGTTGGAGCGCAACGACCAGGTTGAATTGAGCCTGCTGGATGCTTCGGGTCGTGTCGTTTACCAGCAAAACGTTGATGCATTGGCCGGTGAACTGCATTGGAACTTACCGGTTCAGGATCAAAACCTTTCCAAGGGTATTTATGCTGTTAGGTTAAGAACATCCACCGGTGTATGGACCGGAAGGCTCATGAAAAACTGACTTGAACCCCGGCCTTTGCCGAATCAGGATTTCCGTATATTTGCGTCCCCTTTTGGAATCGACATCCGTGTTGTTTCCGAACAGGCCCAGGTGGCGAAATTGGTAGACGCACCATCTTGAGGGGGTGGCGCCAACAGGCGTACGAGTTCGAATCTCGTCCTGGGCACGAATACAGTTCTTCCGGATGACCAACCGGTTTCCGATTTTCCGAGTCAATTGCCCAGGTGGCGAAATTGGTAAACGTTGCGGTCTCAGAAGCCGTTGGTGTAACTACCTTGAGAGTTCGAGTCTCTCCCTGGGCACTCAAATCCCGTCATTAGGCGGGATTTTTAGTTTTCTGGCAATACCATCAATTTTCCCAAGTATCGGTTTCCGCTTTTCCCCTCCAACAGGATAGCGTAACTGCCCGGAGCCCAGCCAAAAACAGATTCGGAATGATAACCGGATTGCTCCTGTAGAATCCTGTTTTTAACAATCCTACCGGAGGCGTCAGTAACCCGCAAAGTCCGGATGGGTTCCGGAATGCTGAGGCTGAACCGATCTCTGCAGGGGTTCGGATTGATCTGAATGGGTTCGGATGAACCGCGCACTTCTGCCAGAGCGGTCACTGATGTGAGACTTACATCATCAATTGAGAAACCCGCATCTACCACGTTGGGGTCACTCACAAATACGATCCTGAGGCGCAGGTAAGGCGCATTCGGGAGTGGTCGATATCTGTAACTGACCTGCGTCCATCCGTTACCAATGCCACTCCAGCCCGCACGCCCACCGTATAAAGGGCCATTGTACCAATTGGTGCCCATGCTATCGTTCAAAGTCCCCAGTCCCTGCCATAAAATCCCATCCGTGGTGTATTCCCAGGTAGCTCCATCAGCGAATGCTTCCGAACGATAATTGATCCAACACGACAAAAGGACCTCGGCTGCACCACCCAGGTTGAATCCCGGGGAGGCGAGGTAGGCTTGGGCCAGATTGCCATAGGGGGTCGAGAGGTTCACGTCCCAGCAATACGAACCGGAGTGTGCGGTATTCAGTGGGCTAAAGGAAGGTGTACCGTATTCCCATTGCGTACCCGGGGTGTTCAGGATGTTAAACCAGGAGCCCTCTCCATTTTCAAAATCCTCTGAGTAGGGAAGCGTTAAAGTCGGGATGCCCGTAAATGTCGCCTGAATTGTATCGTTAAAGCTGTTTTGATCAAAGGTCCAGTCAATCCATGCTATGAATGTATTCGTGCCCGACACGACAAGGCCCTGACCCAGTGTAACCAACGTGGAGGAATCTTCCGGCAGGAATCCCGACCAGGCTACAGAGCCCGTTGTGCCGTTTATGTCGTAGCGGATGGCAAGCGCAGTGATGGAGTTCACCCCGGCATTTTTGAGCCGGACTGTCATCGGCACCGAAACACCGGCGATATAACTTCCGCTTGGGCTGGTCACTGCATTCAGCGTTGCATCATTCGGGTAATCGGTTTTAACAAAAAAGTCGTCAATGCTGACTCCATCAATGCCGTTGAATGAACCCGAAAGGAATACCAATCGGAATTGAACCGTCCCGTTTCCAACGAAAGCCGAGTCGAGGTTATAGGAACATCTCATCCAGCCCAGTGACGAACCGTCCCATCCAGCTTTTCCGCTGATGCCCACCCAGAACCGGTTGTACCAGTTGGTTCCATTCAGATCTTGATACTCGCCCAGCACAAACCACGTCGTGTCGTTGTTTAATCGAAAATCAACGCGCAAGCCATCGTTGGCGGTGTTGATATTTCTGTTTTGCATGAACGACAACTCCGGATGAATGGCAGTTGACAGGTCATAAATCGGACTATACAATTCACATATTGCAGCAGGCGCATACACGCTGTCCAAATTGATATCCCAGCAGAAGGGTGGTGAATAGGCGGTGGATGTTTGTCCGTACTGCGGAGCTCCGTGTTCCCATTGTGTAGTGTTACCACCTGGACCTAAACTTCGTTCAACCCAGCCCGAACCGCCTGCATCAAAATCGAAGGTGGAGGGGATTGTTGCCGTCCCGATACCTGCAACGGAAAAGCAAGCCGAGTTGTCAAAGGGGTTTTGATCCGGAACCCAATCAACACTTGAACATATGGTAACAAGTCCTTGTGATGCGATGAAGCCCGGGAGTTTCACCCGTAATGATCCTCCCGGTACAAGGGTCTGGTTGATTAACACACTCGCAGTCGGGATTCCGTTGAGCGAATACGAACAGGTGAAACCGGTAGCCGGCAAGCCGCCCAGGTTCGTGATTTTTAACGCAATCGAATCGGTCTGTGTCCCGATCTGATACGTGAATAATCCTATTCCAGTCGAGTCTAACCTGAGGTCGTATTCCGGCAGTTCATCGATCCGGAAATTGTCAATGCTCACACCATCCTGGTTGATGGAGCCGTCACTTGTAAAGACAAATCGAAATCGAACAGCGGCGAGTCCATTCAGGAAGGAAAGCCGGTATCTCGGCAAGATCCAACCCGGAATTTGGCCTTCCCAGGCCGGCAGTCCGGATGAGTTCAGTTGGGAATCAGTGTACCAGTTTGTCGCCAGTGGGTCATTTACGCTGCCCAACACGAGCCATGTAGCACCATCATTGAGGCTGTAGTCGATGCGCACACCATCCCAGCTATCTTCGGCTTTGCAATTGAGGGCAAATTCCAGGAATGGGCCTACCGTGTTTCTGAAGTCGAACGAAGGGGTGGTCAGTACAGCGAAGGCATTGGAGGTGTAACCTGAATCAAGGTCGGTATCCCAGCATTTATTTCCAGAAAATGCCCCTGCGGTTTGCCCGAATACAGGAAGGCCGTATTCCCACCGAGTAACTCCCAAGGTTTGGTCTCGCCAGCCCGTAGTATC
>JBJTJB010000288.1:0-3379 GCA_046095245.1 Bacteroidota bacterium
ACTTTAACCGTGGCAGCTCGTGATCCAATGATACAGGCATGGGTTGTTCCACAAACAGACAACCCCTGTCGGTAAGCCAGCGGATTTCATCAGTTGCAGCCTCCACCGATTTCCAGGCCTGATTCGCATCAACGCAAAAACGGGAATGTCCGGTTTGCAGCAAAGCCTCAACCCGCTCACGATCGTTGGGTCCGCCCAATTTCATTTTGAACAAGGTGATTTGAGGATGAGCCTCTACCTGTGCAAGCACATCCTCCACAGAGCCGATTCCAATCGTAAATGCACATTCACGAACGGCCTCCGGAATTCCGAATACCGTGCGGACCGGCAGTCCGGATAGCTTGCCAAGCAGATCGTGCATTGCAAGATCAACCGCGCACCTGAGTGGTTTGGGGATTTCAGTTCCCGGTTGGGTGAAAGAGGCCATCACTTGACGTATCGCCTGGCTATCGACCAGCTGAGCGGGGAACCAGGAATGAAAAGACCTTACCAGTTGGGGCGTATCATAACCGAGATAAGGTGGTACCGCGGCCTCACCATACCCCTCATGACCATTGAATGAAGCCCGGACATACACCGCATCCGTAAAACTGCGTGTACCATGGGCAACCCCGAAAGGACGCAGAAAAGATAACCGGTAATGCAGGGCTTGTAGCCGAAGTGCTGACATCGGCACCAAATGTAGGCATTGACTACATGTGTACTTTTACTGCCAATGGGAATGCATTACATCCGGACTCCCGCGACCGTTTTTGTCATGGTGCTGAGCCTGCAGCTCTGTTTGACCTGGATGGGGATTTCAGCGGACAGGATCCAAACCAGCGACTCGGCTGAATATTTTAAGCTGGCGGAGAATCTTTTTGAGCATGGCGTTTGGTATTGCGGTGAACTCAGTGCGGAAACCGATGCTTCGTTGTATAGCAGGCGACCTCCGGGATACTCGGTCTTCTTGTTTTTTTCGAGTATTGGATTACGCATCCCCATTCTTACACTGTTTCTACAGGCGGTACTTCATGCATTATCAGCCGTGCTGACCTGGGAAATACTCAGCAAGGGATTCGGAGTTCGGCTACGCGCCTGGAGCATGTGTGTGATATGGCTATTCATGCCCTCTTCATGGATATACCCACAGGTATTCATGAGCGAAACACTGCTTCAATTCCTGCTTGTAAGCGGAGTCTATTTTTTGTTGAAGTTTCACACTACCAATACCAAATCCTCCTTTTGGACTGGTCACCTCCTGCTCGTTTTTGCGTGGCTCACTAAGCCTGTAGCCATCTTTTGCTGGATTCCGGTTCTCATCTGGCAGGCCGCGCATGTAAAAAGTGAAGCAAGGCGGAATTTAGTGGTGGCATCGATTCTGCACATCGCACTAATCGCCATCGTGCTTGTGCGGAACGAACAGCAAACCGGTGTGAACGAACTAAGCTCGGTAGGTAGGAAGCTAATGATCAATTATACAATCCCGTCGATTCTTGCAGTTCAGCACGATGATACCACTGCAAAAAACCAGGTCATACGCTTTCAGGAATCGCTCCAGCGCATGAGCTACGCAGAATCCAGTGCAAAAAGTGATTCGATGATCCGTAGCATAATGACAGAAAATTTATTGGCCACCGGTTATGCCTATTTGAAAGGGGCTGTTTTCTTTTTAACCGATCCCGGTCGCTGGGATTTGGAAATGCGCTTCGGCTCAATCGACACGTTCTCGTCCTTTCAACATGATGGCTTGCGCACAACATGGCTTAGCAGACCGCTCTGGTATTGGACGATTTGGATTTGCTCGGTTGTCGGAAGCCTGGTCATGCTTTTACTCATCATTATTGGATTTCAACGAAATGGTAAAACCGATGGCTTACGGCTTGTCCTTATCTCCTGGATATTGTGGTTCATGTTGGCTACCGGCCCATCTGCCTCGGCACGGTTCAGGGTTCCGGTATTCCCGTTCCTGATCGTACTGGCAACTCCAGGATTGATTCGTGTAGCCGAGCGTTCGCCATTGAGAATAACTTTGAGTCCATGTTGAAACCGATCGCCCACTCGCGGGCAAACCGCTGGATGCTGGCCTTACTGAGCCCGGTACTGCTTTGGGCAGCATGGCCAGCTGGTGGCTTCGCTCCATTGTCCCTGGTCGGTTTTCTCCCTTTGTTGCAGCTACAGGATACCACTACCCGTCTGCGCGAACAGGGCCAGAACATCCGGCTATTCCCCTACGTCTACCTGAGTTTTGCCGCGTTCAATGCACTCAATACCTGGTGGGTTTGGTATGCCAGCCCCTTCGGCATGTTCGGAATGATCTTCGCCAACTCACTGTTGATGAGCATTCCGTTCATGCTCTTTGACCGGACAAGGCGAATTTTCGGCAATACATGGGGTTATATCAGCCTGCCGGTGTATTGGATTTCATTCGAGCACCTGCACATGGACTGGGATCTTAGCTGGCCCTGGCTCAATTTGGGAAATGTATGGGCTGCCTGGCCAAACTTCATCCAATGGTATGAATGGACAGGTACCCAGGGCGGCAGCCTTTGGATCCTGGCGGCGAATATTTTCCTGTTCAGATGGATAATGACACCGCTGAAAAAGTCCGTGCAGCACACCGTACTCGCATGGGTCATGCTGTTTCCTCCGCTGCTTTCCTGGTTCATTCTTCAGGACGTGGAAACGGGCAGCGCTAAAACCGAAGTCGTAGTGGTTCAACCGAACATCGACCCCTACAATGAGAAATTCAGTGGGAACAGCGCTGAGCAATTGGAAAGAATTATTGGACTGGCAGAAGATCAAATCACGTCTCAAACTCGTATTGTAGTTGCACCCGAAACAGCCATACCGGATGGGATTTGGGACGAGCAACTCGGCTCCCACCCTCAACTGGAACGAATCCGATCTTTCCTAAGCAAGCACCCCAACATTGACCTGCTGATCGGGCTTACGTACATCAGGCAATACGCTCCCAATGAAACACCCAGCCCTACCGCTCGCATGTATCCGGGAACAGCAGGTGTTCGCTTTGATGTATACAATGCTGCAATCAGGATGTCAGCCGGGAGGCCGGACAGCATGCACTTCAAATCCAAACTTGTTCCCGGGGTAGAGAAAATGCCATTCCCGGTCATCTTTGGCCACCTGGAGGAGTTTGCCATCAACCTAGGAGGGATCACAGGAAGTTTGGGGACGCAGGAAAGTCCGTCTGTTTTCCCTTGCGGTGAGGTCCTTGCTGCACCTGTGATTTGCTACGAATCCGTTTTTGGAGCCTACGTGGGCGAGTATGTACGGCAGGGAGCCAATTTGATCTGTATCATGACCAACGATGGATGGTGGGAAAATACGCCCGGGTACAGGCAACACTGCCAGTATGCTCGCCTCAGAGCCATAGAAC
>JBJTJB010000289.1:0-3381 GCA_046095245.1 Bacteroidota bacterium
ATACCAGGGTCAGTCTTTCACAAAACTGAACCGGAACACCTCGCCATTCCCGGTGCACACGCCCATGTAGGATCCGGTGCTGTAGGCTTCAACTCCCAGCTCGAACACCTGGCCGGGATTCAGGCCGTTTCGGCTGTCGACAAGGCGCCCGCTCAGGTCGTACACCTGCAACTGAACCAGTCCTTTCATAGGACTCAGATCGATGCGTACACGATCCCGTGCCGGGTTGGGCGATACAGCCAATTGTCCGTTCACATTTTCTACCAGTGCTGTGGTGACCGCAGCGCCATCGATGTTGATGTCATCGATGTAGAGGTTGTTTTCATAGTCGGTGATGTGACGGAACTTGACAACTACATTATCGAGGCTGGCGTAGGCCGACAAATCAACTGAATCACGTCGCCAGTGCGATGCGACAGGAACATAGGCATTAAGTGTATAGGATGGACTGGGCGTAGTGACCAGTGCCGTTCCGAACTTGCGGTAAACTTCTGTCCAGGTCTGGCCACAATCGGGAGAAACCTGTACCGTGAGCGTATCGGAATAATTGGGACTTGAAGTGGGATTGGTGTACAGGCGATAGGCCAGCCAGAACGCCAGGCGGGGATTGCTTACGGAGGTCATATCGAGATTCGGAAGCACCAGTTCATCCACCTGTCCGTTCGAGTCGTAATCGTAGTTGTTGATGTACATCGATTTGGTTCCGCTTCGGAAGGCTGCAGTGGTCTGCTCAAAGGTGGTAAGGTTATCGGGGTTGTTGAGTTGTGTTCCCGCAGGAGGGAATGACCCTTCGAAGCCCTCGGCGTAAGGCAGTGCGCTACCCGTACTGACTACATTGAACGCCACACCTGCCGAATCATTGGAGGGGTTCGGATCGGGCTGTCCGTTGGGCTGTGTGCAAACTGCGCTGAAGGTATGCGAACCGGCTACCGTAGTGAGGGCCGGAAGCGATACCTGCACACTGGTCAGTGGCAGCAAAGTGCCCGTCCAGTTGTAGAGCTGAGGTGTATTGTTATCAATGAAATAGCGGATATCCACTGCTGAGATGGTATCGGCGCCGGCGTTGCGGATGGTGACAACCGGACTCACAGTCCCCGTACACAGGTTTCCGGAGGGGCTTTGGATGCTAAGCAGCTGGGCATCGTCGTTGAACAGGTTGGCTGTGCCGCAAGCGGTTGAATTCTGTAAGGCCACGTAGGGACTACCATTGAACGTTGCCAAAACACGGGCCGCCTGTCCCTGGGTGAACAGGTTCATGCAGGCATCGTCCGTATAATCCATGTAATTCATGAACATGGCACCCGGAGCCGTTGGCGAACAATTGTCGGTTTGTGGGTACGAAGGGCAACCGTAATACTCTCCGCCCTGGGGTGGGGTATCGGCCACCTGATCGCTTCCAGTACACGAACCACCATCATCACCCCAAATATGGTAGAGTCCGAAGCAGTGTCCCACCTCATGTGTGGCTGTGCGGCCTTTGTTGAAGGGGGCATTGGCAGAACCGTCACGACCAAAGTAGTTGTAGTGAATGACCACGCCGTAGGTGTTTGAAAGTGCCGTCGTGGGGAATTCGGCATAGCCGAGCAGGAAACTACCCAGATTCCCCACCCAGATATTGAAGTACTGTGTCGGATCCCAAGCGTCCAGCCCCCCCGAAGAGAAGCTCTTGATGTTGTCGTTGGTGTTGAACGAATTGACGGTGGTTTGCCGACGCTCAATGCCGTTGGTGGGAGCACCGGAGGGGTCGGTCTGCGCGAGGCAGAAGGTGATACCGGTACTGCCGCCAATGGGCTTCCACAAGGCAGGTGTATTGGTGGTATCCGCATTGAGTCGGTTGAAGTCCTCGTTCAACACATCGATTTGGGACTGGATCTGTGCGTCAGAAATGTTCTGGGCACTTCCGTTGTAGAGTACATGCACCACCACCGGAATGGTGATGTTGGGCATGGATCGCTGTCCGGATGACAGCATTTGTCGCACACGTTGCTCCAGATTCAACCGTTGCTGCTGGCGCTTGGGGTTTGACTGCTGCAATTGCTGCTCGTGGTGGTTTGTAGAACAGCGGATCTGCTGTGCCTGAAGTGTCGTACCGCACAGCAGCAGGGCTGCGCAGCTCAGTCGGAGGATACTGTTTTTCATTGCGTAATGTGAAATCCTGTTGGGAGCCGACGAAGGTAAGAAAAGCCATTCCCATGTAGGTAGTTCAGGGAACATTACTTTTGATGGGATTCAAATGGCTTCAATTTCGAACTGGAAAGATGTGACCGTACCCGTTTCGGGGGCGACGATCGTTTGGCCGGGCGACCCGCAGGCGGTGATGACTGCCGTAGCCGATCACGATCCGGACGGATACCGTTTGACCGAAGTGTTTTTCAATGTTCACACCGGAACACACATCGATGCACCGCTGCATTTTCTGCCCGGTGGGAATGATGTTTCCCGGCTCGATATACGTGCCCTGATGGGGCCCGTATTCATCCTCGATTGCGGCGGCACGGAGCGTTTGAGCGATGACTGGCTTGTAGAGCGGATTCCAAAAGGCTGCACGCGGCTATTCCTGAAAACCATTCCTGATACCTTGATTGACCGCAAAGCAGCCCGGGAACCGGAAACCATGCTGGCCCTGGATAGCCGTTCGGCCGATTCGCTTGTTGCACTTGGAATCGCCTTGATCGGGACCGATGCATTGAGCATTGCGACAGAGGCCTGCTTGTCGGAGGTACACATCCGGTTTGCGCAAGCCAATATCATCGTCATCGAGCACCTCGAACTTCAGGGCATTGCCGGAGGCGAAACCGAAATGATCGCTCTTCCGTTGCTTCTGCCCGGATCGGAGGCCGCTCCGACACGGGTTTTAATAAAAGACAATCAATCAAACGTATACTCTGCATGATGAATGTATTTGAAACACAGCAGAAACTCCTCGAGCAAGACCCCGATACAGAACGGACTCAGCTGATCCTGGTCGATGATGAGTCCTGGTTCCGCGAACTGTTATCCGAATACCTTTATGAGCACTGCCTTATGCGGACAGAACAGGATGCGAGCAGCTCAAAGTTCATGCAAGAATACAAGGAAGGGGACAACCGCATCATTCTACTGGATTACGAGTTTACCAATGATGTGAACGGACTTACCGTTTTGAAACACATCCGTCAGGTGAACCGGTTTGCTCCCGTCATCATGCTTTCGGGGCAAGATGATCTGGAAGCAGCCATTGAAACGCTGCGCCTTGGAGCCGCCGATTACTTTGTAAAAACCAACAAAACGATGTTTGCTAACGTGCTTAGTTCCATCATCAAGTTAATGGAGCTGGATCGCATCGCGAAGAACTGAATCGTTCAGGTCCATCAAGCAAAAAGCCCGGTTTCCCGGGCTTTT
>JBJTJB010000290.1:0-5396 GCA_046095245.1 Bacteroidota bacterium
GAATTCAAGGGTAAGGAGAAAGCGAGTGGCATTGAGTTGATGAAAGAGGGTGTTGTGGTCAAATCGGATCAGAACCTTGCGCTTATCGGATACGATGGAACGGTCAAATTCAACAAGTACTTCGAAGCACCCAGTGTATCCGGACTCAAGAAAGCCCTGCTGATTGCTTCAGCGGTGAGGGCCGCCTATTATTCTGCCGCATTTGCGACTTACTCTGCTGCATTCGGATCGGCAGCACAGCAAATCCAGGTAAAAGATCCCATGTCTAAATCCACCAAGGATTTTGCAAGCGGATTATCGCAAGGCTTCGGCGATATTTCAGTCACGGCAGCGGGCTACGCATCTTCCTTCATAAAACGCGCCGGAGAGCGATTCAAAGCCACCACTGAAACACCCGGCTACAACCTGATCATGTCAGCGGGCGAAAAAGGGAGCGCCAACCTTCTACAGGTCAGTAAGACCAGTGGAGAAGTGATGACTACAATTCCGTTGGGCAAGGATAAAAACCCGATCTATGATGTCGATATGGTAGAAGGAAAACTTTTTTACATGAAAGATGCCGACACCATGGAATGTCATGTTTTTTAACAACCAGCACTCCATGTTACAAAGGCCGGATCGATCCGGCCTTTTTTTTTCACTCGTCTCCCTGAATAGCCTCGTTCAATACACGAAGGCAATCCGGATTCAGGCTAGCGATTTTTCACGGAACAGGTGTAATCCTCCGAATGTAATCAATCCATTCACCAGCAGGAGCTCGATGCCAAAGGCATAACCACCCAACAGGGAAGGGGCATTATCGGCAATCAGCCAGGTGAGTGCAGGAGCCGCCAAGCAGACAAACGGAACCATCTTTTCGCGGAGCTTGTGCTTTGTGACTACACCGAATGCAAAGAGCCCAAGCAAGGGACCATAGGTGTATCCGGCCAGTTTAAGAATGAGGTCGATGACGGAACGGCTGTCGATCCAGTGATAAATCAACACGCACAGCAGAAAAACAGCCGCAAAACCGAGGTGTACACGTCGACGGATCGTAGTCTGGGTTTCATCGCTGAAGTTCTTGCGGCGCATACCGATCAGATCGATGCAGGTGGAAGCTGTAAGTGCGGTGATTGCCCCATCAGCGGAGGGAAACAAGGCGGAAACCAGGGCGATGATAAAGACGAGGCCCATCACCGGAGGAAAGTGCTCCAAAGCCAGTGTGGGGAAGAGATCATCGCCCTTGAGCGCCAAACCGGATGCATCGCTGTAGAGGTACAGGACTCCGCCCAGGAATAAAAACAGGAAATTGACTCCGATCAGGATCACACTCAGCGTAACCACATTTTTCTGTGAATCGGCAAGTGTCCGCACCGAAATGTTCTTCTGCATCATCTCCTGGTCAAGACCAGTCATCGTAAGTGCGATGAAGGCACCGCCCAGGAGGTGCTTCAACACGTAGTTCCCTTTGAGCCAGTCGGTCTCCACCATGTGCGTATACCCAAGCGCTTGCATACGGCCCCAGGCCTCAGCAAAACCCAGATCCAGGACATCGAGGGCATACCAGGTACAGGCGATAAGTCCCCCCAGCATGAACGTCGTTTGCAGGGTATCGGTCCACACGATGGTCTTGACCCCTCCCTTGAAGGTATAGGCCAGAATCAGCAACAGAATACACAGTGCGGTCAGGATGAAGGGAACGCCCAGCGAATCGAGCACGAGTTCCTGCAACACGCGGATGACCAGATACAGCCTCGCTGTCGCTCCTACGGTCCGGGAAACGATGAACAGTCCTGCTCCGGTTTTGTAGGAGGTCATTCCGAAACGCTCCTGCAGGTAATGGTAAATGGAAGTGAGCTGCATCCGGTAATAGATCGGCAGCAGGATATAAGCCACGCCCAGGTAACCGATGAAATACCCGAACACGACCATCAGGTACGACATCCCCGAGGCAGCCACTGTACCGGGCACCGAAACAAAGGTGACACCGCTGAGCGATGTTCCAATCATACCGAAGGCGACGATGTACCAGGGGGAGGACTTATTCCCCACGAAATACGACTGGTTGGAGGCGCCACGCCCTGTGTACCAGGATATCCACAGCAGGGCTAGGAAGTACACAATGACGAGGGCAATCAGAATGGCAGGAGACATGCAGCGTGTTTGAAATTTCCAAATTAGTCGGGTGCAGCCTGCAACATGGCCTCCCCACAACGGTTTTTTGAACAGCACAGGATGCGTAATTTTGTGGAAACCCGAATCCTTGGCCCTTTCCTCCCGCATTCTTGACGAAGCCATTGAAGCCTTTTCCCAGTTACCGGGAATCGGGCAGAAGAGCGCCTTGCGCATGGTCCTCCATCTGCTCAAGACCGATCCGGAGAAAGTGAATCATTTCGGGGATGTACTTACGCGCTTGCGCAAGGAACTCCGCTATTGTAGCAATTGCCACAACATCGCATCGCAGGACCTGTGCGACATCTGTAGTGACGAACGCCGCGACCCCTCCCTGATATGCGTCGTGGAAGACTTGCGCGATGTGATTGCGATTGAAAACACCTCCTCGTTCAAGGGCCATTACCACGTACTCGGCGGACTCATCAGTCCCATGGACGGCATCGGCCCCTCGCAACTCAACATCGACAGCCTGGTAGAAAAACTTTCGCAGGGTGCAACACAGGAGGTCATTGCTGCATTGAGCACGACGATGGAGGGAGATACCACCCTATTCTACCTCTACAAAAAAATAAAGCCATTGGGCATACGCATCAGTACACTGGCCCGTGGCGTGGCCATTGGCGGTGCACTCGAATATGCAGACGAAGTCACCCTGGGTAGATCCATCATCAACCGGGTACCTTACGAGAACCAGCTCGTCAAATGAGTGCGTCCGGTATGAAGCTCAGCATTGTCATGGTCAATTACAACGTGCGCTTCTTCCTGCAGCAATGCCTGCAGAGCGTTTTCAAAGCCACCGAAGGACTTCATGCGGAAGTGTTTGTGGTGGACAATGCATCGTCGGATGGAAGTGTTGAGATGCTGCGCAGCCATTTTCCGCAGGTCAACCTGATTGCCAATACAGAAAACGTAGGCTTCTCACGTGCCAACAACCAGGCCATCCGACAGAGCCAGGGAGAATACGTACTGCTGTTGAACCCCGACACCGTTGTTGAAGAAGACACCTTCCGGAAAACCTGTGCCTTCATGGACTCCCATCCCGATGGTGGAGGTCTTGGCGTGTACATGCTGGACGGAAAAGGACACTTCCTGCCTGAATCGAAGCGAGGCCTTCCCACTCCGGCCGTCGCCTTTTATAAAATCTTCGGATTGTCGGCCTTGTTTCCCCAATCGAAGCGCTTTGGACGCTACCACCTCGGTTACCTTGACCTGGAGTCGACGCATGAAGTGGATGTACTGAGCGGAGCCTTCATGCTGATGCGGCGGAGCGTATTGGACAAAGTCGGATTGCTTGACGAAGACTACTTCATGTACGGTGAAGACATCGACCTCAGCTACCGGATCACCAAGGGAGGATACAAGAACTATTACTACCCGCATACGCGCATCATCCACTACAAAGGCGAGAGCACCAAAAAGAGCAGTGTAAACTACGTGTTCGTGTTTTACAATGCCATGGTGATTTTTGCCCGCAAGCACTTCGCACCGGGTGGAGCCGCCGTTTTCGCATTGCTGATCAAACTCGCCATCTGGATGCGTGCGGGAATCTCGGTCCTGCGCAGGATTGTCGAGCGCATTTGGCTGCCGGCACTCGATGCAGGATTGATCTACGCCGGCATGGTGGCCATCAAACAATACTGGTCCATCAACCAGCAGGTGGCGCAATACCCACCCTTCTTCATGCAGGTAGTTGTGCCCATTTACATTGGCATCTGGATAGCATCGGCCTGGTTCAGTGGCGGATACGATAAGCCTGTCCGCCTATCGCGCCTCATCCGCGGCTTGCTCAGCGGCACGGTAGTCATTTTGGTAGGCTACGCCCTGCTTCCCGAGAGCTTACGCTTTTCGCGTGCGCTCATATTGTTCGGCACCGCCTGGGCCAGCCTTTCCACGGCGGGGGTACGCCTCCTACTCCACTTCATGGCGCGATCCTACCGCTTTGCCGACAGCCGCACCAAGCGCCTGCTCATTGTGGGCGATGCAGAGGAAACCCAACGAATCCTCTCGCTGCTCATGCTCAGTGGCATCAAATCACAATTCGTAGGCTTTGCATCAGAGGAGTCGAAGACAGACACAGGCACACAAGGACTTGCCTCCCATCACCTTGGGAGTCCCGAAAACCTATCGGGGCTGTTGAGCATGTACGCCATCGACGAAGTGATTTTTTGCGGCAAGAACCACAGCGCCACTGAAATCATCCGGTATATGCTGGAGGCTGGTCGCCCGGACATCGAACTCAAGATTGCGCCACCCGAGAGCCTGTTCATCATTGGCAGCAACAGCATCCACGAAAAAGGCGATTTGTACTTCGTGGATGTCCCCTCCATCAACAACCCCGTAAACCGACGCAACAAACGCCTGTTCGATATCGGGATGAGCCTGACCCTCCTGATTGCGTCGCCGATGCTGATTTTACTTATTTCACAACCTTTCCGCTTCCTGACCAACTGCATGCAGGTGTTGGGGGGACGCCTCTCCTGGGTTGGCCGCGACCCGCAGCACGACAAGGTACTTGGACTCAAGGAGGGCGTATTGAATCCCTCCTGCATGGTACCGCTTGATTCGCTTGATGCCACCACACGCGAGCGCATCAACCTGCTTTATGCCAAAGACTTCAAGGTATGGAACGACCTGAAGCTCGTGCTGGGAAACCTACGGCAACTCGGCGGACGCTGATTGACATCCGGGCTAGCGAGGACAAATACAGCCGGCTTAGTGAATGAAATCGTAGGATTTTACAGCCTCACTGAACAGAACGGGAGACTTGCTCCAGGTTTCAACGGAGGAGCGGTGGCGGAGTACTACATAATACGAACCTCCATACACCACAGCGGGAAAAACACACGTTGCCGAACCGTTAATATGCAATACGGTTGCAAGACTGTGCAAGGTTTCAAATGGAGAAACAGAACTATGAAGTTCAACAGTAATGGAATCGGCAATTGTGAAATCGGTAGACACTCCACTATTCGCGAGCGCGGAACTCATGGTTCCGCTGCCGCTATACAAGCCTTCAATCAGCGCAAGCAGGTTCAACTTCACAGAACAGACATTCACTGTCTGGGCATCACTCACATTACTCGTTCGTGCTGGTGAAGCCAGCTTCAAACGAACCCTGTATGCGGTACCCGGGGGGGCATCGAAAGGCACGACCGCAGCAATACTGCCTGAAGCGGATGTTGTATATGAACCGATCAGGGATGAGGACGCGAAACTACCAAGCGGGTCGGACAACTCGGCAT
>JBJTJB010000291.1:0-1088 GCA_046095245.1 Bacteroidota bacterium
TCAAGCCTGTAGCCAATGTGGTCAGGAATTTCATGAGCCGCGAGTTCGACATCCTGATCGATTTGCATACGGGTGATAATCTACCTTTCCGCCACATCGTTGCGGGATCCGGAGCCCGATTCAAAATCGGACAATACGACAAAGCATATTCTTACCTCTATGATTTCATGCTGAGTGGCTCGGAGCGACTCAGCTTTCCCCAGTACATTGAACAGGTGAAACACTACCTGAATGCCCTTAAGCATGAAGAAAAAAAGTCCTGAGTTACGCGGAACCGGCGTTGCACTTGTCACTCCATTCAAGAAAAATGGTGCAGTGGATTTCAATGCCTTGGAGCGACTGACCAACGATCTGATTGCAGGAGGTTCCGATTACCTCGTCCCCTTGGGCACAACCGGCGAGACCTCTACCTTGTCAAGCGATGAAAAGCGTGATGTGCTGCACTGTGTAGTGAAGTCCACAAAAGGCCGAAAGCCCATCGTTTTAGGGCTAGGCGGGAACAATACTGCCGAATTGGTGTCTCAAGTTGAACACAACACGTTTGAAGGTGTAGATGCGTTCCTATCGGTTTCACCCTATTACAACAAACCTTCGCAGCGTGGTATCATCGCGCATTACACTGCTTTGGCCAAGGCCTCTCCCCTGCCCATCGTTTTATACAATGTTCCGGGTCGAACCGGAAGCAATATCCATGCTTCCACCACGCTCAAACTCGCCAACGAAGTGCCCGGAATTATTGGCATCAAGGAAGCCTCTGGTAAAGTGGAACAGATTCTGGAAATCCTGGCCGGATCGCCAAAAGGTTTTCGGGTGATTTCGGGAGACGATGGCATCACCCTGCCGCTCATAGCCGCGGGGGCCTGCGGAGTCATTTCTGTTGTTGCAAACGCATTTCCCAAACTAACCTCTGAAATGGTAAACAGTTGCCTGAAAGGTGATTTTGCCAAAGCACGGAACCTTCACAACCGCTTACTTCCACTCATCCCTGCGTTGTTCGAGGAAGGCAGTCCCTCCGGAATTAAGCACGTGTTAAGTCGAATGGGTCGCATGGAAAATACGGTCAGATTGCCGGCCGTACCCATCAGTTC
>JBJTJB010000292.1:0-5095 GCA_046095245.1 Bacteroidota bacterium
TTCCGGTTCGTACAATCTTCTCTGGACGACCTCAGCGTACTCTTCGACTTCCAAAAAGCCGGAGAGGCTACGGAGGCCGAAGTCGATATGCAATTTGCCGCTACGGTCAAGCACATCGAAGAACTTGAATTCAAGAACATGCTTTCGGGAGAGGAAGACCCGTGCAGTGCCATTCTGACCATCAATTCGGGCGCCGGTGGTACCGAAAGCCAGGATTGGGCCTCGATGCTGTTGCGCATGTACCTGCGCTGGGCTGAAAGGCACGGATACAAGATCACCGAGGTGGATTTCCAGGAAGGTGACGGTGCGGGTATCAAATCCGCTACCTATGAAATCGAGGGCGATTACGCCTACGGCTATCTGAAGAGTGAAAACGGGGTTCACCGACTCGTACGAATCTCTCCGTTCGATTCAAACGCCCGCCGACACACTTCTTTCGCCTCTGTTTTCGCCTATCCGATCATTGATGACGAAATCAACATCGAAATCAAGGATGCCGACATCAGCATTCAGACTTCCCGTTCGGGTGGTGCTGGTGGACAGAACGTAAACAAAGTTGAAACCAAGGTGCAGATTACGCACCATCCGACAGGCATCGTGGTGGTTTGCCAGGTGGAACGTACTCAGGGTGGCAACAAAGAGCGGGCCATGAAAATGCTCAAATCCCAGTTGTACGAACTGGAGCTGCGCAAACGAAACGAAGCCAAAGCGGCGACAGAAAACTCCAAGAAGAGAATCGAATGGGGCTCGCAGATCAGAAGCTACGTACTTCACCCTTACAAGCTCGTAAAAGACCTGCGCACCGAATATGAAACATCGGACACTCAGGCCGTACTTGATGGTGAAATCGATGAATTCATCAAGGCATTCCTGATGGAATACAGTTCAGATGTGAAACAGGAAGCTTGAATCTGAAATTGTCAGATTAATTTACAACGACCAATCCCCCTCCAGAAGGAACAAGACATGGAATACCGCATAGAAAAAGACACCATGGGAACCGTGCAGGTTCCAGCGCATGTTTACTGGGGCGCACAAACACAACGCTCCATTGATAACTTCCGCATCGCACAGGACATCAACAGGATGCCACGCGAGATCATCCGTGCTTTCGCTTATCTCAAAAAGGCGGCAGCTCTGACAAACCGCGATGCAGGTGTACTGAAACCTGAAACATGTGATCTGATCGGAAAAGTGTGTGATGAAATCCTGGAGGGGTCATTGGACGATCAGTTCCCGCTAGTCGTATGGCAAACCGGCTCAGGTACACAGAGCAATATGAATGTCAACGAGGTGATTGCCTATCGCGCCCATGTGATCAGCGGGGGAAAACTGAGCGATGAGAAAAAAGCCGTGCATCCCAATGATGATGTGAACAAATCGCAGTCATCAAACGATACGTTTCCCACGGCGATGCACATTGCAGCTTACAAGATCCTAAACGATATAACCCTTCCCGGTCTGAAGATCCTGCGCGATACACTGGCAGCCAAATCGAAGGAGTATATGCGCGTGGTCAAAATCGGACGTACACACCTGATGGATGCGACACCACTTACATTGGGGCAGGAATTGAGTGGGTATGTATCACAACTTGACCATGGAATCCGCGCCATCAACAACACCTTACCCCATTTATCCGAATTGGCTTTGGGCGGAACAGCTGTCGGTACCGGCATAAACACCCCGAAAGGGTACTCGGTGGGCGTTGCGGAACACATTGCCGCACTTACCGGCCTGCCGTTTATCACTGCCGAAAACAAATTCGAAGCCCTGGCGGCACACGATGCCATTGTGGAATCACATGGCGCACTGAAGACCGTTGCCGTCAGCCTGATGAAAATCGCCAACGACATACGCCTGCTGGCCTCTGGTCCGCGCTGCGGCATCGGCGAGATTTTCATTCCGGATAACGAGCCCGGCTCGTCCATTATGCCGGGTAAGGTGAATCCCACCCAATGCGAAGCCATGACCATGGTGGCAGCTCAGGTGATGGGCAATGATGTGGCCATCAACATCGGCGGAGCAACCGGACATTTTGAATTGAATGTCTTCAAGCCTGTGATGATTTACAACTTCCTGCACTCCGCCCGACTCATCGGAGACGCATGTATGTCGTTCAACGACAAATGCGCTACCGGAATCGCTCCCCTCAACGATAACATCGCACGCAACCTGAACAATTCCCTGATGCTTGTTACAGCGCTCAACCCGCACATCGGCTATTACAAAGCCGCTGAAATTGCGCAAACCGCACACCGGGAAGGCTCAACACTGAAAGAGACTGCAGTCAGACTCGGTTATCTGACATCGGAGCAATTTGACCAATGGGTCAATCCGCTCGACATGGTTGGTGAATTGCCCCAATAACCTTTTCGTAGCGCCATGACCGTTCATATCATCCGAAATGCAAGGATTGTCAACGAAGGTTCCATTACCGAGGGAGACGTTCTGATCCGCAATCAACGCATTGAACGCATCGGAGGTTCCATTTCTTACCCCGGAGCCACCATAGAGACCGAGGCTAACGGCAAATATCTTATGCCGGGCCTCATCGATGACCAGGTACATTTCCGCGAACCCGGGCTCACACACAAGGGTGATTTATTCACCGAATCGAGGGCGGCAGTTGCAGGTGGAATCACCAGCTTCATGGAAATGCCCAATACGGTTCCGCAGGCCACCACACAGAAATTGCTATCTGAAAAATATGCGCGGGCAGCGGAAGTTTCTGCAGCGAATTATTCATTCTTCATGGGAACCACCAACCACAACCTGGAAGAGGTATTGGCTACGGATCCAAAGTCTGTATGTGGAGTGAAGATTTTCATGGGCAGTAGTACAGGTGATATGCTGGTCGACAGTCCGTCGGTACTGGAAAGCGTATTTGCCCGCAGTCCCATGCTGATTGCCACACACTGCGAAGACGAAGCCACTATCCGCCGGAATTCGGAAGTTGCCCGAGCAAAATTCGGTGATGCCGTACCGATGGAGCAACACCCCATCATCCGGGATACGGAAGCCTGCTGGCTTTCTTCCTCCTTCGCTGCAGCGCTTGCCAAGAAACATGGGACGCGCCTGCACATCCTTCATATTTCCACGGCAAAGGAGCTGGATCTGTTCGACAACAGCCTTCCGCTGGAGCAGAAACGGATCACCGCTGAGGCATGCATCCACCACCTGTGGTTCAGCGATGCGGATTACGCCAGCAAAGGAAGCCTGATCAAATGGAACCCGGCGGTCAAGACCGCCAGTGACAGGGATGCAATTCGCCAAGCTGTACTCGACAACCGGATTGATGTGATTGCTACCGATCACGCGCCACATACCCTCGAAGAGAAGGAGCGCCCCTACTTCAATGCCCCTTCCGGTGGTCCTTTGGTGCAACATGCCTTGCCGGCCCTGCTCGACCTTGTCCGTCAGGGTTGGTGTGATATCACACGTATTGCGGAAGAAACAGCACATGCACCGGCAATCCTATTCCGTATTCCCGAACGTGGTTTCATTCGCGAAGGATACTATGCCGACCTGGTATTGGTCGATACCGAAGCGCCCTTCACGGTTCAAAAGGACAATCTGCTTTACAAGTGTAAGTGGAGTCCATTTGAAGGACATAGCTTCAGCTCGAAAGTGCTCAAGACCTGGGTGAACGGACACATGGTTTACTCCGGAGGTAAAATAGACGATTCGACCTTGGGTATGCGTTTAACCTTTGCACACAACTGATGCGGGTCTGCGTACTCCTTTTTTTGATTGTTGTTGTTACAGCCTGCTCCCAGAAGGATGAGGTTCGTCCAACCGGCATTCTCCCGCCCGACAGCATGGTAGTGCTGATGGTTGAAATCCACATGGCGGAAGCCGGCATCCAATCCACGGCCCTCGAACCCGTTGAGATAAAAAAAGCGGTGGCGGAGGCAAAATATGCCGAAGTCCTTTCGAGGCATGGACTGACAGCAAGGGAATTACAGGTCAACTTTGAGTATTACCGCAACCGACCCGAACAATTTCGGGAAATTTATGCTAAAGTCATCAGTGGGATGGAATCAGAAACTGCCCGGTCGGTCAATCGTCCGGTTGTTCCCTGATACAATCGTTCACAAGGTCGGGCTCAAACCCCCTGGACATGGCATACGATGCGAGTTTCCAATTCCGTTTACGTGGATCTTTTTCGCGCTCCTGACGTGAGCGTTTCGCAATCACCTCACGCAATTTACGTACGTACTCCGCTTCGGGAATTGCCCCCAGAGCAATACGGATGCATGATTCGGAAACACCTTTCGTCTTCAATGCCGAACGGATACGGATACGGCCCCAGCCCAACTGCCTGAATTTCCCTCCTGCATAGGCTACAGCGAAGCGTTCCTCACTTAAAAACCGCTCCTCTATAAGCCGCACAATCATGGCATCGGCAGCGCGCGAATCCAGTCCGAATCCACCGATTTTATCGCGAACCTCCTGCTGACTGCGCTCCTGAAAGGCACACCACTTGCAGATCTTCTGCCAGACGATGTCCTCGGGATAGGACTTACGCGGACCATTCCCAGCGAACTCAGGTCGGTATGGCATCGATCAGCGACTTGGTATATGTGGAAACAGGCTCATCACAAACCTGACGGGCCTCTCCGATTTCCTCTATTCTTCCTTTGTTCATCACCATGATCCTGTCGCTCATATAACGAACCACCGACATGTCGTGCGATATGAACACATACGTCAATCCCAGATCCGATTTCAATTCATTCAACAAATTCAGCACCTGAGCCTGGACAGATACATCCAGGGCTGAAACGGATTCATCGCATATCAGGAAAGCCGGATCCACCGCCAGGGCCCGTGCTATACAAATGCGTTGCCGTTGACCTCCCGAAAACTGATGTGGATAGCGGTGCTGCCATTCGGATCGAAGACCGACCCGCTCGAGCAACCAATGTAACTTCTTTTTGCGGTTGACATCATTTCCATGCAATCCATGCACCTGCATGGGTTCAAGAATGGCCTGACCAACTGTCAAGCGCGGATTAAGCGAAGAATAAGGATCCTGAAAAACCAGCTGCACCTGCTTCCGGAAATCACGGACTTGCTTGCTTCCCATCGA
>JBJTJB010000293.1:0-3823 GCA_046095245.1 Bacteroidota bacterium
GAATAGTACCGGTCCAGGTGTTGGCTCCGGTAGAAGTCATCGGATTTGAACCTGCAAGCACTCCGTTGTAGGAGTAGTTCAACAATACACCCGTGATGGGCAGTGCTCCATTGATGGTGGTAACGTCTACAGTATGATTCACTGCAGTACACTGACCTGTTGCAGGTGAAGCTGCTACAGATGCGAATGCCGGCTGGATACCAAGGAAGTTGCCTTCATCGGCACCGATATCGGGACCACCGGTAGAACGCACATCGCCATCGTAATCATCCAGCACAGACGCAATGGGCTTACCACCACCTTCAACGAGGGTGGCTACGGCCGGATTGATGTGCAGGTAATTGGCGTTGGCGCCTGTGGTGGTGTTCAGGAAGGTGACGTTTTCTGTTACAGAAGCCTGGTCGCGGGCAGGGCTGAGAGCACCAGCGCGGGTTTTGTAGGCTGCCATGGTCTGATCGGAGTTGGTTCCATCAAAATAGATGAGCTGCGCTGCACCCGGAGTACCGGCGAAGAACAGGTTGTTGTTGGAACGATCAGAGTAGTTAGCGGCACTCAACACGTTGGCACGGCGATACGCCACAGCAAAGCCGGGGCTTGTACCACCACCGGTTAACATGTTTTGAACAATGTTGTTGCTCAATTCAACAACCGGAGGCGTTGCGCTGGTCACAGCAATACCGCTGCTACCGAACGTGGCACCCGATCCGGGGTTACCGGACATACGGATCGTATTGAAGCGGAGGTTCACCTCGTGCGTGGTGGTGCTGTTGGCCACTTCGATACCCATCGCAGCATTGTTACCGGTGTATGTCGGAACGCTGATGAGGGCGAAATCGAGACCGATTATGTTGTTGGATACATTGTGGATAGAACCACTGGAAATTGAGATACCGACACTGACGCTAGTTGAACTGGCCGCAGCCGATGGACGGCCAGGATAGATGTCGTAAACCTTGTTTTTGCTGATGGAGACGTTCGCACCAAGTTCCGAACGGACGGCGCGAATGATTCCATTACCACCGGTGTTGTACAGATTACCAACCACGTTACCTCTGAGCGTACGATCAGCAGCAGCAGAGCCGGGGGCACGAATACCGAAGATTACAGAAGTGTAACCGGATGCGGTTCCCGCTGTGTACAGGGTTCTAACGGTGTTGTTGGTGATGGTTTCGCTAAGAACAGCGGAGTTGGCAAGGATACCATTGATGGTGTTCGCCGTGCTGTTTGCGGCGATACCCAGGATACGCATGTTTTCAATGGAGTTACCCGAAATGGTGTAATTGGTCATTTGGGCCGCCGCCGTTGTAATACCAGTGATTGTAGCATTGGTAGTGGACGTAGCGATGGTGGTTTTGGCATGGTTGCCCACCGTGTTGTTGGAAATGGTCACGGCCAAACCTGCTCCACCATTGATCAGCGTTGAGGTACCGGTTCCGTTGTGGGTATTTCCGGTTACCGTGTTGTTGCTGATGTTTACAGTAGGGATAAAGGCACCGTTGACTGTCGGTCCGGTAATACCGGTGAAGGCACCGGTCGTTCCGGTAGCCGTTCCCCCGATGCTGTTGTTGATCACCTGGTTGCCGGTCATCGTCAGCACAGTGGGAACACCGGTACAAGAAATTCCCGTGAAAGCACCTGTAGTGGAAGCCGTACGAACAATGCTACTCACCGTATTGTTGGTGATGGTAGCAGGAATCGAAGCAGCCGATGCAGGCACATTGAAGTTGGCCGTGCACAAGATTCCACTGAAGGTACCGGTGGCCGCAGCGGTGGTTTGGGTAACGCCCGTAATGGTGTTGCCCGAAATGGTGATGCCTCCCGACAGCATGCTGTTACCAGCATAGTTCTCCATTGCAATACCGGTCATCAAACCACCGACTGCACTCACACCGTTGTTGGTGAGCGTGTTGTTGGAGATGTTCCAGTTACACGTCCACAAGGGCGTGTTACCGGGCGATCCGGTCACAATCATACGGTTACCTGCACCCGACCCGCCTGCGAGCTGGTTGTTGGTAAAGATGTTGTTTGTAATGTTCACCTGGTTGGCAGCCCGCTGGAACACAACACCCATCATGGCGAAGCCATCGCTGGCCGATGTTGATGAGTTGGTGTTACCGGTCACGCTGTTGGCATTCACGTTGATGGTATGCGCCGAAAGTGAATCCGACACCGGCGTGGTGATGCCGATGGCCCACAAGCGACCTGCAGAAGCCGTAGGCACTGCGCAGTTCTGCACGCTGTTGTTGCTGATGTTGATGGTGTTGGTCACCGCATCGGTGCGCGACAAACGGGTTCCGCCGGTCACGTAGATGTTGTAAATGTGCGCAGCACCGGAAGTAGCCGCACTGGTGGCCGTGAGGGTGTTATTGGTCACATCCACCGAAGCCCAGCGGGCGTTACCGATGAAGATACCGGTTACAAGGCCGGTGTGTCCGCTTCCCGCAATGGTGTTGTGGCGGATTTGCGTGGCATTGTTGTATTCCGTGTAGATAGCCGCACACGTAGCGGTAGCTGCTGCAGAGCTGTTACCAAAAGAGGTAATGGTGTTACCCTGACCGGAAGCACCAATGGTGTTGTTCTGGTCATAGTATGCATACGGAGCCACAACATCGTTGTAACCACTCAGGTAGATACCGAAATATGTATTGCTGATGGTGTTGCTATAAAAAGCGTTGTTGCTGTTGGTTCCATCAACAGAGGTGGCAACAACCGGTACAGAGTTGCGATCCACAGCAGCCGAGAAGATGGCGCTGGACACAACGTTGTTCCGGTTCAGGCTGATGGAGCAGTTCTTGATGGTGTTGTTTTGAGCACCGTTGGTACCGTCGCAACGCACCAGGGCGTAGCCGTATTCGTGCTGGTTCACCGTGATGGGTGATCCGCTACCCTGCAGGTTGATGCCGTCGATGGTGACGTAATCCATACCCTCAATCCATACGATGGCATCGGATGTATCTACACCGGCAGCACCGGTGATCAAGGGATTGGAACCTGCACCGGTCTTCTGGATAGTAAGGGTGTTGGTAGCACTGCTGCGGAGACCTGAAGCCAGACCACACTGCGAAAGGACGATACCACCCACCGGAGTGGTTTCGGTATGTCCGGCGGGAACTTGCAATACGACCGGACCACTCATACCATAGGCGCTTATGGCCTGTGCAAATGCATTGATGGTGGTGAAGGTTGAACAGGATGCTGTAGCACCTACTGTGTAGGTACCGCTCAATGGAGTACTGTCATACGAAAGGACAAAGGATGCAGAAGTGCTTGAACAGCCGGCCGAGCTGGTGGCTGTAACGGTATAGGTACCGGGAAGCGATGCATTGTACGTACTACTGTTGGATGAAGGGATCGGAGTTCCGTTCCGCGACCAGGAATAGGACAGCGTTCCGGTGCCGACTGTGGCAGAAACGGAAAGCGGTGTAGTAGCTCCAGAGCATACGGTCGAAGAACCGGAAATGGCGCCTACAACCGGGAAGTCGGCTTCAACAACCGAAACCGATGCACTGGCCGTACAGCCGTTGGCATCGGTAGTAGTTACCGAATAAGAACCAGCCGTTGAAACACTGATGGATGCACCTGTTTCAGCATTGCTCCAGGCATAGGATACAGCAGCAGGCGTAGCACTGGCGCTCAGCGTGGTGCTGCCACCCGTACAGAAAGAGGCCGTACCGTTGATGACGACTGCCGAAGGCAGCACGGTCACCGTGGTCTCACCCGTAAGGATCGAGTCGCCGGTAGCCGAACACTTCACCGACAATACGTAGTAGGTGGTGAAGTTTAACGCACCGGTCGACAATACCGTGTCGGTAGCCGCTGCGAC
>JBJTJB010000294.1:0-2658 GCA_046095245.1 Bacteroidota bacterium
TAGTCTTCCGTTTCACCATAACTGTAGGTGCCCGTGGGGTTAATACCGCCGGTTACACCGTTTGCACTTTCAACAGCAACCACACGCATAAGGGTGGTACCGGAAGAGGCGGTGGATGGAACAGTGAACGAGAAGGGGAATACTGTACCTGCAACAGCTGCAGTAACGTTCGGCCCCGCGGCGACTCGCTCAGCAGGGATTTCAAACAATCCGTTCCGGTTCAAATCAATGAAGATTGCGAATCCGCATGTGTATGCAAACGTACCACATTGCCCGATGGTCAATGATCCGCTGTATGAATTGCCAGGCAGCAGGACTGGTGCAGTAACCGAAGTGGTGTAGTTGGCATACGCCCTCAATGAACTACCCGGACCAGGAGCGATGGTTGAACAATCCGAAGAGTTGTTCAAACTGGTGCCCGTGATGGTCACGTTGAAGATTTCATCATCGGCAGTAGTCGTGGCGTTGGATGAAGCATACGTGGTGCTAAGCGAGCCACCGGGACCTCCGCTGAGGTTAACGGAAGCACCCAGGCACACATTGGCGGGAGATGCGGTTGCAACGACAGAAACAGGAATGACATTGCCGGTAACGGTTACTGTAGCCGTCGTTACGCAACCAGCAGCCGCGTCGATAGCGGTTACGGTGTATACGTTGGCGCCTGCAACAGTCGGATTGGCCGTAACAACAGCACCGCTATTACTGTTCAGTCCGTTTCCAACCCAGTTGAATACGTAGTTGTTGGAGCTGCCCGTCTGGGTGGCTGTCAAAGTAACCAACGTACCGGGACACACTGGCGAGCTGCTGGCCGAAGCGGAAATAGCATCCGGCTGGATAACTGTTGCAACCACCGGTACACGATTGCTTTCACAACCGGTCAACGGATTCACTGCCGCAACGTGGAATGTCGTGGTAGTTGAAATCGAATAAGACGTCAGGGAGTCAACGGGTGAAGATTGTATCGGCGTACCACCCGTGGCATTCAAATACCAGTTGTAGGCAGTGCCACCGGATGCACGTACGGGCGGGACTCCGTTACCACACTGTGAACTGGCGGTAAGCGTAGGATCTGCAGGAATTGCATTTACGGTAACAACAACAGGAGATGACACGACTGTACAACCGTTTGGATCGGTACCGGTTACCTGGTAGTTGTAGGTGCCCGCAGTAGAAGGCGTATATGAACCGGAAACAGGGGTGATAGCTCCTGTGCCATCGGTCCAGGCGTAGGTGAAACCGGCACCACCGGCAAGCTGAAGGGTGTAATCTTCGGTTTCACCCCAAGAGTAGGTTCCTGTCGGTGGCGTAATTGTACCAACTTCATTCACAATCACACGCATGCGGGTGAGACCGAAGGAAAGAGTGGTCGGTACGGTGATGGTTCCTGTCCATACGTGGGGGCCAGTTACTCCAGCGGGTTCAGCGTACACCTCATTGGCTTCTGTAAACAAGCCATTCCGGTTCCAGTCGATGTAAATGACAGCGCGGTTGGTAAAAGCGGAGGTGGGGCAGGATCCAAGGGTAATGGAGAATGAAACCGTTTCACCGGCAATGATTAGGGGGGCAGGTACGCTGGTGTAGTTGCTGTACTGGTAAGCAAGGGAGCCGGCACCCGGGGCAAGTGTTCCGCAAGGGGAGGACTGGTTGATGGTCTTGAACGTTACATTCAGGATTTCTTCATCCGCTGTAGTGGTTGCGTTGCTGGCACCATAAGTAGTGGGGGCTGGAGCAAGCGATCCAAGGTAAGCACTCAGTGAAATGGGCTGTCCGGCGCAAACGGTAACCGGAGCAACCGCAGCCGTCAGCGTGTTTGCACTGAGGTATTCATCCTGGTACGCAGTTCCCGTTGAGCTCACAGAGTAGGTTCCATCCGTTGCTGTGATAGACCAGGTTACGTTTGCATTGGCCGGTGAAGCGGCAGGGATGGTTGCCGACCAAACACCTGCACCGCCGGTCATCGAAATCGCTGTTTGTGCAACACCATTAAAGGCATAGTTCAGGGTTGCAGAGGTGACGGAAGTACTGGTGGTAGCATTTACCGTGTGGCTTGTCACCGTACATTGACCTGTGGCAGGCGTAGCCGAGTAACTTAAAATCTGAGGCAGCAGGTTGGTGAAGTTGCCTTCATCAGCACCGATATCCGGTGCAATTGCATTACGAGTTTGACCATCAATATCGGTCGTCAGTGCTGGTGATGGATAAGGTTTACCACCGCTTTCCACAAAGGTGGCCGGAGTGGCCGCTATATGAAGCAGGGAGTCGGTTGCCACGCTCACAAACGGAGTAGCAGCCTCAGTCTGGGAGTTGGCATCACGAGTAGGCCCTACATAGGTCCTGAATCCGGCAATAGTCTGCTGGGCATTGGTGAGTGTAGTCACACCTTCAGCATAAATCAGGCGGCTTGCCGCAGGAGTACCTGCATAGAAGAGGTTGTTGTTTGATGCAGCCTGGTACGAGGTCAGGGTTGAACTGCTACGACGATACGCCACAGTGTGACCCGCAGAGCCGGGGTTGATCAGGTTGATGACCAGGTTGTTCACCAGGGTAACGGCCGGACCAGAGTTCAGGTGAATACCGGATGAACCGAAGTTGTTTCCACCACCACTACCGGTCAGGTAAATGCTGTTGTTGTAAATGAAAAATTGAACAGTAGTTGAG
>JBJTJB010000295.1:0-1036 GCA_046095245.1 Bacteroidota bacterium
ACGGATACGGACGTGGCCGATAACACAACAACAACGGTAGCCGGAAGCTTCGAAATCACCGGCGGCACCCGGCTCCAGGGGAGTATTGAACCCCAAGGGGCAAAAAACGAAGCCTTGCAGGTCCTTTGTGCGGTACTCTTGACGGAGGACACCTGCATCCTTGAGAATGTGCCGGAAATACGGGATGTGATAAAGTTGATTGAACTCCTGGGTAAAATGGGAGTCGATACCGAACGCCTGGCGCCCAACACATATTCCTTCAATGCCAGGAACGTCAACATGGATTTCCTGTCGACCCGCGAATTCGCCAAACTTGGATCGGCTTTGCGGGGTTCTATCATGATTGTGGGTCCGCTGCTGGCCCGCTATGGGAAAGCATCAATTCCACGACCCGGAGGGGACAAGATCGGACGCAGGCGACTGGATACCCACTTCATCGGCTTCCAGCAGCTCGGAGCCCGCTTCGACTTTGATAGTGCAGAAAATTTCTACACGGTAGAGGCCCCAAAACTGAAAGGCACCTACATGCTGCTTGACGAGGCCTCTGTAACCGGAACCGCCAATCTCGTAATGGCCGCCGTGATGGCCGAAGGCACAACGACCATTTACAATGCCGCGTGTGAGCCCTACCTGCAGCAGTTGTGCAAAATGCTCAATGCCATGGGCGCCCGCATCAGCGGAATCGGATCAAACCTGTTGACCATCGAAGGGGTAAGTTCACTCAAAGGCACCCGGCACAGGCTTTTGCCCGATATGATTGAGGTCGGCTCGTTTATTGGCCTGGCTGCTATGACCCAAAGCGAACTCACCATCCGTAATGTAGGGCTTTCGCATCTGGGGATCATACCGACCACCTTTCAGCGGCTGGGCATTCGCATGGAGTTCCGTGGTGACGACATCTTCATTCCGGCACAGGACCTCTATGAAATCGACACCTTCATTGATGGGTCTATCCTGACCATTGCAGACCAGATCTGGCCTGGCTTCACCCCTGACCTGCTCAGTGTGATCCTTGTTACGGCCACCCAGGCTCAAG
>JBJTJB010000296.1:0-3378 GCA_046095245.1 Bacteroidota bacterium
TTGAGACCCTGACCATCCTGAATGCGGCAGAGGTACCCCCGTTCACCATTGAAGAACAAACCGACGGCGGTGATGACTTGCGGATGCGGTACCGTTACCTCGATCTGCGGCGCTCCAACGTACGGTGGAATCTCGAGCTGCGCCACCGCATGGCCATCGAAACGCGGAATTACCTGGACAAAATGGGATTCCTGGAAGTCGAAACACCGGTCCTGATCAAATCGACCCCGGAAGGTGCGCGCGACTTTGTGGTTCCTTCCCGCATGAATCCGGGTGAATTTTATGCCCTGCCCCAATCACCGCAAACCTTCAAGCAATTGCTGATGGTGGCGGGATTCGATCGCTACTATCAGATTGTGAAGTGCTTTCGAGATGAAGATTTACGTGCCGACCGGCAGCCGGAGTTCACTCAAATCGATTGTGAGATGAGCTTCGTGGAGCGGGACGATATCCTCACTACGTTCGAAGGACTAACATCCCACCTGTTCAATACAGTAAAAGGGTTGAACCTCGCCTCGCTGCCACGCATGAGCTATGCAGATGCGATGCGTTTATACGGATCGGACAAGCCGGATACACGCTTCGGCATGACCTTCGTTGAATTGAATGGTCTCGTTAAGGGTAAAGGCTTCAAGGTTTTTGATGATGCTGAAATGGTAGCGGGCATCTGCGCAAAAGGATGTTCCGAATATACACGGAAGCAAACCGACGAGCTGACCGACTTTGTGAAACGTCCACAGATCGGAGCTAACGGTCTCGTCTATGTGAAATATGGCAGTGATGGAAGTTTGAAATCCAGTGTCGATAAATTCTATCCGGCCGATGAACTTCGTTCTTGGGCAGAAGCGATGGGAGCAGAGCCCGGTGATCTGATGCTGGTTTTGGCCGGCGACACCGCAAAGACGCGGAAAGCCCTATCGGAACTCAGGCTTGAAATGGGAGAGCGACTCGGTTTGCGGCCCAAAGACCAGTATAGTTGCCTTTGGGTAGTGGATTTCCCCTTGCTTGAATGGAACGAGGAATCAGGACGCTGGTTCGCAATGCATCACCCCTTCACCTCTCCTCTACCCGAAGACTTGCACTTGCTGGACTCGGATCCCGGTGCAGTTCGCGCCAATGCCTACGATATCGTTATCAATGGAGTTGAAGTGGGCGGGGGCAGTATTCGGATTTTTGACAAAGGATTGCAAAAACGCATGTTCAGTTTGCTCGGATTCAGTGACGAAGAGGCCCAAAGCCAGTTCGGGTTCCTGCTGAATGCGTTCGAATATGGTGCACCTCCACATGGAGGCATCGCTTTCGGGTTCGACCGGTTGTGCTCCTTGTTCGGAGGCTCGGAGAGTATCCGCGATTTCATTGCATTCCCGAAAAACAATTCCGGGCGTGATGTGATGATCGACGCTCCCTCGCCCATCCAATCCGTTCAATTGGATGAGTTGGGTATCGCGTTAAGCGAAAAGAAGCCTTAAGGACAATCAGGGATTGATGGTGATCCGGCGGGAAATGGACTCCTCGGCTGTTCGGATCTTGACGAAATAGAAGCCGGGCTTGGTTCCGGTGAAGTCAACCAACCAGGTTTGAGGATCCTTGCGTTCGGGATACAGGCCGTCCATTTTATTTCCCAGCATATCGAAAATCAGTACGGTGGGCTCTGTTACGGTAGGTTGACCCAGGTCAATAAACAAGCGGCTGGTTGTGGGGTTTGGATACAGGGATATGCTGCATTCGCGTCCTTTCGTCAACAATCGCTCTTCATTTTGCGCGAGGGCAGATTGAGAAAAGAAAAAAAGACAAATCCATGCAACGGAGGAGTAGAGGATCTTTTTCATGCTTTTCACCATTTTTTCGTTCAACTCTTGAGCAAGAATCCTGCCATGATTATTTGTTGTTGTAGGCGTTCATGGCCGCCTGTATGCCTGTGCTTACAAAGGTTTTGACGATTTCGACGGCTGTGTCCACCCGGGCGGTCAGGGCCGAGGCCTCATCGGGAGACCAATGACCAAGCACATAATCGGCTTGCCGGCCTCTGGGGTAATCGTTGCCTATTCCGAATCTTAATCGCGCAAATCGCTCATTACCAATGCATTCAATAATACTCGTCAGTCCATTATGACCAGCAGCCCCACCAGAGGGTTTCAGCCGAAGGGTACCAAAGGGAAGAGCGAGGTCATCTGTTACAATTAACAGATTTTCCTGGGGGATTTTCAGAAATCCGAGCCAATACCTTACAGCCTCACCGCTCAGGTTCATGAAGGTAGTTGGCTTGATGATGACAAGACTGCGTCCCTTGAACCTTCCTTCGGCCTTCCATGCTTTTCGGTCGTTGCTGAATGAAACCTCCAGCGATTTGGCCAAGGCATCGGCCACATCAAACCCGATGTTGTGACGCGTATGCACATATTCAGGTCCGATATTGCCCAGTCCGACGATGAGGTATTTCATGCGTGCAAGGTCATCAAATGCCAAGAGGAACCGCCTTCGGGGTTCCTCTCCAAGCAGATCCGATCAGGATTATTTCTTCGCGTCGGTGGCGGCTGCAACCACGTTACGTGTGGTACGCACGCCAACGATCACATTCGATGGGGAATCCAGGAAAGTCACACCCTCAACACTGAGGTCACGCACGCGAACGTCATCGCCGATCTTAAGGGGCGTGATGTCCACAGGTACTGAATCGGGGAGCTTTGCAGGCAATGCTTTCACCTTCAGCTTGCGGACCTTGGTCACGAGCTTACCACCCTGCTTAACACCTTCGGACGCACCAGTAATGCGCACCGGAATCTGGATGGTGACCGGACGGTCATTGTTCACAGCCAGAAAATCGGCGTGCTGGATGATGTCGGTTACAGGATGGAACTGGAGGTCCTGCAGGATACACTGATGCTCTTTACCGTCGATGACCAGCTTCACCATGTACACATCGGGCGTGTACACCAGGCCTTTGAAGGCACTGAGGGGCGCGGAAAAATGCACGGGATCTGAACCGGTACCGTAAAGTACGCAGGGTACGCCTTCGCCATTACGGATAGCCTTAACGCTTTGCTTGGTCAATTCGGGACGCAAGGCGGCTTGGATTTCAAACGTTTTCATTGGTATTTATGGGATTATTCTTTTACAAAGAGTGAACTGATGGATTCGTAGGCGTATACGCGCTGACTTGCCTTCGCGAACAACTGAGCGGTAGGGAGCTGTTTGATTTTTTTGGCATCCTTGCGCAGCGGTATGGTATCGCAAACAACGACCTCGGTAAGGTGTGAATCGGCAATCCGCTCGTAGGCCTGGCCACTGAGTACGGGGTGGGTACAAAATGCACGTACACTGGCTGCACCGCGCTCAACCAGAAGGCTGGCCGCCTTGGTCAGGGTACCCGCCGTGTCA
>JBJTJB010000297.1:0-4825 GCA_046095245.1 Bacteroidota bacterium
GGCTTGAGCATATCGTAAACGGTAAGAGCAGCCACTGATGCTCCATGCATCGCCTCTACTTCAACCCCTGTTTTGTAAACAGTTGATACGCTTACGCTGATTAGCAATTCGAGTCCATTCCACTCAAAGTCAACCCGGGTAAATTCAATCGGTAGCGGATGGCAGTCGGGTATGAGTTCAGCTGTTTTCTTCACACCAAAGAGAGCGGCTACTCGAGCACTTTCAAGTACGTTACCCTTCGGCACAAGCCCTTGCTGAACAGCATCCCGAGTGTGCGAATTCGACATCTTCACCGCAGCTAGTGCAGTCGCAGTACGGCTGGTACTCGTTTTGTGCGTTATGTCAATCATGCCGTAGTCAGGTGTTTACCCTTGCTCTTACGGATATTTACTGCAACCACTTTGTACTCAGGGCACATCGCTTCACTGTCTTTTTCACTGCTCGTGATGGTATTCATCAACACTTCGGGGAAGTGGAATGTGGTACTCAATACACCCGGTTTCACCTCGTCGGTGATCCGTGCTTTCACATCCACTTTGCCACGGGCAGACTCCACGCACACTAAATCACCCTCAGCGATAAAATGACGTGATGCATCCTCAGGATGGATAAGCAGATAATCTTCTGAAAGAATCCGCGAATTGTTGGTTCGCCGCGTCATTGTACCATTGTTGTAATGCTCAAGCTCGCGGTTGGTCGTGATGATGTAGGGATATGTTTTTCCATGCTTCAGGATTTCCTGTGTTTCCTGCCAATCAAAGAAATGGAATTTACCCAGCCCCCTTTTAAAGGTGTCCGTATGCAGGATTTCCGTATCCTTCCCTTCTGCATTCACCGGCCATTGCTTACCGTTTTCTCCAAGTTCTTCCCACCGCACACCGGCAAAAAAGGGTACAACACGTGAAATCTCTTCCAGCACGACTGCTGGATTATAATCAGGCTGCGAAAAACCCATCTTGTTCATGATATCCACCATAATCTGTCCATCCGCACGAGTACCCTCAAGAGGGCTTACAACCTGTTGGACACGTTGTATCCTGCGTTCCCCGTTGGTGAAGGTGCCGCTCTTCTCCAGAAATGAAGCAGCCGGAAGAACCACGTGTGCATATTTGCATGTTTCAGTGAAAAATATCTCCTGAAGCACTACGAGTTGCATTTCTTTCAAGGCTGAAATCACCAGGTTGGTATTGGGGTCGGTCTGTACAATATCCTCGCCCATTAACCAAAGCGCCTTGAACTTGCCTTGCAGACTTGCGTCGTACATTTCGGGAATCTTCAATCCTTTCCGGATTGGAACAGGAACGCCGTAGTGCGCCGAGTATACTTTGTTGATCTCAGGATCATAGGCATCAAGGTATCCTGCACCCTGGTGAGGCTGACACCCCATATCCGCAGCTCCCTGCACGTTGTTTTGACCACGAAGCGGATTGACACCTACTCCGCGTCTGCCGATGTTTCCGGTAATCATAGCCAGGTCCGCAATGAGCATGACGGTATATGAACCTTGACTGTGTTCTGTGACACCAAGACCATGAAAAGACATGGCGTTCGGTGCTTTGGCATAGGCTTGTGCTGCAGCGCGAACAAGATTCCGGTCTACTCCGGTCACTTGTTCCAGTTCGGTTATGTTCAGACCCAGGATGTGCTTCCTGAATTCGTCACATCCTTCCGTACGCTGCTGAATGAAATCCGAATCTTCCAAACCATCTGCAACGATAAAATACAGGAGCATGTCGAGTAAAGCAACGTTTGTCCCTGGTCGAAGTTGAAGATGGTAAGTTGCATAACGGGCGAGCTCGGTACGCCGAGGGTCGATTACGATGGTGGTTTTACCCTTCATCGCAAACTGTTTCATTTTGGCACCGGTAACAGGATGTGCATCGGTCGGGTTCGCGCCAATCACCATGATGCAATCGGTGAACTTCAAATCGACAATCGAATTGGTGGCAGCACCCGTTCCGAAGCTACGCTGCATTCCCAGCGCTGTTGGCGAGTGGCACACACGTGCACATGAATCAACGTTGTTCGTACCGATTACGGCACGAACAAATTTTTGCATCAGATAATTCTCCTCGTTTGTGCAACGGGCGGATGATATGGCACCAATACTATCGGCCCCGAATTCGGATTTGATGCGGATCAGTTCTTGTGCGATGTAATCGTATGCTTCATCCCAACTTGCAGGAGTCAATGTCCCATTTTTTCGGATCAAAGGCGTGCGTAAACGATCCGGATGATTGTAAAACGAAAATGCAAATCGACCCTTTAGGCAGGTGTGTCCTTGGTTAACAGCTGCATCGTATGGAGCCTGTATGGATTTAACGGCATTGTGACTTACCGCGACTTCGAGATTACATCCTACACCGCAATAGGTACACACCGTGCGTATTTTTTTGTCTGCGCTAACGGATTTGGATTCGAACACATCACTAATAGCCGACGTGGGGCATGCCTGGGCACAGGCACCACAACTGACACAATCCGATTCGGCGAAGGATGTATCGAACCCTTTAATGATACGTGCATCGAAACCACGACCGGCCATGCTTAAAACCATTTCTCCCTGCACTTCGTCACAGGCCCGGACACACCTTGCACAATTGATGCACTTGGAGAGATCGGAAGTCATGTATGGATGACTCAGGTCTTTTTTGCGGTCAAGGTGATTTGCACCTTCGGGGTAGCGAACCGAGCGAATTCCAACCCGAGCAGCAACCGTTTGTAGCTCGCAATTGTTGTTCACTTCACACGTCAAACAATCCAGCGGATGATCGGTCAGTACCAATTCAACGATGTTACGCCGAAGGCGTTGAATACGTTCAGAGTCGGTCTGAATATGGGAATTGGGTATGACTGGCGTGTGACACGAGGCCTGAGCTTTTTCAGAGCCGCCTTGTGTAAGGGCAACGTCTACACTACACACGCGGCAAGCACCATAGGGTTCCAGGTTAGGCGCATCACATAGTGTTGGAACCAAGTCTTTCCCAAGGTGCCGACGAACGAAAGACAGAATGGTTTCTCCTGGAATAATCCGGTATGAGCTCCCGTTGATATAGGCTGTCTGTTCCATGGATGATTAATCGAAATAAGGACTTAATTCGTCATTGAAATACATAAGTGCGTTTTTGACTGGAAGTGGTAAACCACCACCCAACGCACACAATGAGCCACTTTCTAATGCCTCGAGTAGATCCGTGAACAATTCTTTAGGCATTTTATAATTTCCAGCCTTGGCTTGCTGGATCATCTCTTTTCCACGTGTTGACCCCAACCGGCATGGGAAACATTTGCCACAACTTTCGTGTGCTGTGAATTCGAAAAGATGACCGAGGTAATCGATCAGAGGATACTCTTCCGGAATACAAACAATCGAAGCATGGCCTAGTAAAAAGCCAGCCTTTGAAAAGCTATCGAAATCGATGGTCAACTCATCTATTTTTGAAGCTGGCACAAGCCCACCAAGTGGACCGCCTATGTGCATGGCCTTTATCGGCTTACGAAAGCCTTTACCGAACTCATCAATAACGGTACGCAAAGGTGTCCCCATTTCCACTTCAACCAATCCGGGCCGATTGAAATGACCATCAAGACATACCAGCTTGGTACCCTTAGATCTGTCTGTGCCGAGGGATGCATATGCCTGTCCGCCCGAATCGGCAATAAAGGGCAGGTTGGCCAACGTCTCCACATTGTTGACGACAGTTGGTTTATTGAACAATCCCATCTGCGTAGGGTATGGAGGACGCACCCTCACCTCGGGTCTTTGACCTTCAATAGACGACAACAAGGCTGTTTCTTCTCCGCAGATATAAGCTCCTTGTGCTTTAATGACTTTGAACTCGAAGGAAAATCCTGAACCTTGAATATCCTGACCTAACCAAGCGTCAGTCCGAAGTTGTTTCACCGCTGCGTCAATACACGATACTGACTCAGGATATTCCCCCCGGATATACACCACCCCGCGATTTGCACCGGTGACGTACCCGGCCAGCATCATTCCTGCCAACAAGAGATACGGCCTTTGCTCAAGGATATAACGATCTGAAAAAGCACCCGGATCACCTTCATCGGCATTGCACACAATAAATTTAACATCGGAAGGCTCATTTCTGCAGGACTCCAGTTTGAATCCGATAGGAAAACCCGCACCACCCCTACCCCGTAGTGAGGCCGTTTTGAATTCATTCAGAAGAGTGAGTGGGTCCAAACTGAACCACCTCCTCATCGATGCGTACAATTCATCCTGCGATTTCTGCTTGGCAGTCAGAATTGCAGTGCCGTGGGAGCTCACCTGCCATTGCTCTCGAGTTTCTGTCTTACGATCCAGGATTGCAGGTAAAACTTCCAGATCCTGTCCGGAAAAATTTTTCCCATTCAAGTGAAAAGCTGCGTTTTCGTGGCATCGTCCTAAACAGCACATCTCGCCAATCTCGTTTGCGCTGAAGTGGTTCCTTAGCGTCTGCTTCACCTTGGATTGAGTCCCGGCCGTAAGGCAGGCTGTGCCATTGCAGACATATACTTTCTTTCCTTTGTTTTCGGGACGTAGAAAATCATAAAAAGTTGTTGCGCCATACACGGTCGATTTACCCACAAGGAATTCTTCCCTCAGGTTTTCCAATTCATTCAACTCGGGCGTCCCAACCGCCTCTGCAGCCTGTCCCATTTTTTCAAACAGGTTTTCATCCAACCCTTTTCTGCCTGAGAGATAACTGATATTCTTTGACATGATTAAACCTTATTAACTGTAAGTCCGGCAAGTCCTTTAATTCGTCCGGGATGAGCATAAACCGTGAATTTACGTTGCCGGCAAAAGGCAAGCAGGGTC
>JBJTJB010000298.1:0-1166 GCA_046095245.1 Bacteroidota bacterium
CCTTATCGCCGTTGCCGATCATTCTGGATGAATCGTTGCAGGATGCAGCAGACCTGGAGCGATTGGCATCATGCTGCCATGGCATCAATGTGAAGTTGCTCAAGTGTGGTGGTCTGGCCCCAGCTGTCGGCCTGGTCCGGCGGGCCAATAAGTTGGGGTTAAAGGTGTTGGTGGGGTGCATGTCGGATAGTGCATGCGGGGCATCTGCAGCTGCACAGCTCGCCGGATGGGCAGATTGGCTCGACTTGGATGGTCCCTTACTCATTGGTAATGACCCGTTCAGCATGCCCGAATACCGGGAAGGTAAACTTTGGCCGGAGACTGGTCCCGGTACCGGTGCAAGGCTAATTCAATCCGGCTTATTCTCTGGCAACGAAGCCTGATACTGCCCGTTGATTCCCTACTTTTGAGTGCATGATTACCATTCGTCCGGCCGAGGAGCGTGATGTGGAAGCTATCACAGCTATTTACAACGAGGCAGTTCTGAACACGACAGCTACATTCGATACGGATCCCAAAACGGAAACCGATCGTTTGGCCTGGTTACGTGCTCATGGCGAGCAACATCCTGTTTTGGTGGCGGTGGTTGACAATACCGTTGCCGGTTGGGCTTCATTGAGCCGTTGGAGTGAGCGTGCTGCTTATGATTCCACCGCTGAAACTTCCTTGTATGTGCATGTCGACTACCGGAAGAGGGGAATCGGCAAACAACTTATGGAGGTATTGGTACTTGCCGGACGCAAAGCCGGTTTGCATACACTTATAGCACGCATCACCCATGGCAACGAGCAGAGTATCTATCTGCACGAACGGCTGGGCTTTGTCAATATCGGAACCATGCGCGAGGCCGGAATCAAATTCGGTCGATACCATGATGTCCATTTGCTTCAAATTGTTTTTTCCTGACCCCCTAAGGCATGGCCACCAAGGCAAAAACCGTCTTTTATTGTCAGAGTTGCGGAGCGAATGCACCGAAATGGATCGGGAAATGTCCTTCATGCGGGGAGTGGAACACCTATGCTGAGGAAGTCGTTCAGGTTGCTCCAAAAGAAAACCAGTGGCGAACAGATTCCCGGAAGGAATCCAAAGCGTCGAAGCCCCGGTTGATCAGCGATATCGCACTCGAGTCGAGTCCGAGGATTCCTCTTCCGGATCAGGAATTGAGC
>JBJTJB010000299.1:0-1126 GCA_046095245.1 Bacteroidota bacterium
TACATCAATGATGTCGTTTTTCTGGGGAACACTGGATGTGCCGGCAGACCAGGTTGCCGGGTTGTCGGCGTTTTTATCGCCCGTGCCTGCAAAAATGGTCTGGTCAACTGCCGAACCGGCGGTGTGGTTATCACGAGCCGCTACAGCGTCGAGCATCACAACAAATCCGGATCCGCCGGGGCAGCCGGTTTGAACCACCGTTCCGGGTGGGACAGCCATGCGTTGAACATAGGTGAGGTTCCTGCCCGCCGCTGCATTTGCCAGTCGGAAGGATACAGTGTCAATCGCGGGGACAGCACTGGAAAAATTATCAGAAATGACCCCTTTCTGTGCGCCTTGTTGTGAGCTGAACCAATCACAGTAGTTGCCGCCGGCACGTACGGCCGCATTCACTTCAAAATTCCCGAATGTGGTGCTGGTGGTGCAGGGCGGATTGACACAAACAAAGGTCTGCAGCAAATCGCTCGATCCATCGCCGGTTGAAATGGCTGTGGTGGTCGACAACTGGACTGTTTGCGCCCTTAAGGCACCGGCCAGTAACATCAGGGCTGCCAGCAGGCTAAGCTGTAGCCTTAATCTGTTTGCATGATCGGCTTGCCAGAGCAAGGTTTCTACCCGGGCCCGGAACCTGTTCCGGCGGGGATTGGAGTACGGATTGTTTTTCATTGGATATGGGGGTTGGATATGTGCCTTTTCGTGTATTCCGGTTGACCTTTGGGTAGTCTTTTCCTGAATACAATTTCACCGACCCATTTTCCTAATGATTCAAACTGTTGGCCTACAGCTATTAATAATGGGCGAAAAGCAATATATTGTAGGTGAAATTCGACAAGCAAACATGAGTATGTCGGTTGCCCATATAAAAAAAGGGCCCCCAGCCGGGAGCCCTTTTTCAATTTAATGACTTCAATTATTTCACGACCGTGATTTTGTTCGTGATGACCCCTTTATCGGTTGTCAACTGATACATATACACACCCGATGGGAGTTTACCTGCGTTGAATTCAACGCGGTAGCGAACATCGGCGTTAGCTACCTCATTGTAAAGAACGTCGATGCGTGTACCGTTCAGGTCGAAAATCTCTACCTGGACTTCGGAGTCAAATCCGTTGAGGATAAACTCAAT
>JBJTJB010000300.1:0-3186 GCA_046095245.1 Bacteroidota bacterium
CTTAAAAAGTCCATCAACCATGCACCTTCTTCATCCGGGTTCTCCGGTAAAAGACCCAGCCACGCTTTGATGGAGGTTGACAAAAGGCTTTGATCTCTTTCGCGGTGGTTGTCCCGTACGATTGGTTCCTCAAGGAATACCGTCAAACACCTGTCAACCAGTACCTCATTCAGTTCGTTATTACCGATTGGTCTGCACTGGGCAACCAATTTCAATAAACGGAATATCGGGTGAAGCGAAAGCGAGAACCCCATGGATGGATTCAATGGCAGCCCCAATCTGTTGCCGCACTGCAATAGCGGGAACAATAGGGATTCGTCCGTCAAAACAACCGCTGGGCGCCCGTTGGGGTTCTCGGTGTATTGGATCTGGATGTCGTGACATAACTGCAGGCTGGTAGCGTAAATACCATTGCAACCAATCACATCGTATCGTTGTTTGGGCACACTGAAGTGATCTCCTGTCCAGGGTAGTGCTTGGGAGGAAAGCAGTCCACGTTTGAAGTAGCGACCCGCCTCGTGTCGTTGGTTTTCGGTGTATAGACGATCCGCGTCCTTGTAGACCAGTAAATTCAGCTGCTTGCTGAGCTTTTCAAACAATACTTCTTCGGTGGTGTTGAGTGCGTAGAAACCGGCAAAAACCAGGTGTTTAAATTCCTTGAAATAGCGTTGCTTTTCAACTGTTTCAGAGACGATTTTCCAGGCTAGTCCCTCATAGCTGAAACCCTCCAGATCTAATCGCTTGTGAAATGCCGAGTACAAGGGCCCTAGTTCTTCCCAATACTTTAAAAAGTTGGTTTGTAATGGTGTGTGTGGCGTATTGAGAAAGCTACTCCAAAACCGTTTGAATTGCTCGAATTGTTCTTCCTCGTCACCCGAAAATGCTTCGTCAATCCGCCTCAGATCCAGCAATTGCTGAAACAGGGCTTTCGCATCAACCAGTTGCCGGTCTATTTCATTAAAGGTGTCCAACACCTGTTCCCCAAAGGGAATGAAATCCCTGAATGGAATGCTTCGATGTACCTCGCAATAGGTTCGATGAAGTGTGACCAATAAGGTGATGTCATCAGCAACCGGTGGAGCACTGAGTTTCTGAAGCAGGTTCCCAATCGGAACAACCGATGGAAGCAGCAAGGGTACTTCTGTTTTTTTTCCGAGCAATTGCTTGTAATCATAGCAGGCCCGTTGCGTAGGTAAAATGACCAACGTGTCCAGCGGCGGCAGGTGATGCGTCGCATGTGCAACCTTACTCAGGAAACTATCTACGGAGCCCAATGATCGATATGATTTAATTGTTTCCGAAAATACGCCATTGCAGAAATAAAAAAGACCCGCCGGGGCAGGTCTTTTTCAATGTTGTACAATAAAGATCAGTGCTTCACGATGAATTTCCGGATTTCGCTGCTGCCTGACTGACTCAGGCGCACAAAATAGATTCCATTATTGAAATCGTTCAGCTGAAGACTGGTCGTGTTGAAACCTTCTTCAGAGGTGGCACGGGTGGTGTAAACCGTTTTGCCAAGCATATCGACAATTTCGATGTTGACTTCAGTCTCTGACTCTGTGAAGTAACGGACATTCAGGTTGTCAGATGCAGGGTTCGGGAAAACCTGGAACAGATCGGATGAATTGATTTTCTCGGCCTGGACAACGATTTCATCGTTCGTATTTCCTTGATCGGATGTGCGGAATGCAGTGCCGGAGGTGTTTACACGCAGGCGGTAACAAAGGTTCGCGTTGAATGCACCATTATAACCGTAAACCTGTACATAATATGTGGTGGCTGAAGTGGTGTTCCGTGTTATCGTCTCTGCGGTTGTTCCGCCGTTCACAGAGCTGGTTATGCGTTTGCCGTTCGAACCGTACAATTCCAAATCATAGTCGGCAGGAAGTTGATCCAATACTACACGTATATTGGTGTTCCCGCTGGTTGTGGAGAACCGGAACCAGTCTTTGTCGGTAGAGGTGCCGATACGCGCACTGATATTGGTATTAGTGGCGATGACTTTAGAGGTCGAAAGTGTCTCGTTGCTTTCATAGGTATCGCTGCAGGTACCAGCCTGAGTCGTGAAGCTTGCCGTTGCAGAAACAGCACTGGAACTACCATTGCATATAGCCTGTACGGTGTAGCTGTAGGATGTTGCTGCAGCTAAACCGGTAAGCGTTGCACTATTGGTCAGAACACTCAATGTTACAGAGGTAGTTGATCCACTGACACGGTAAACTACGTTGTAGCCGGTAGCTCCCGCAACAGCAGTCCACGATAAGGTTGCTCCGCTGGTGGTGATGGAGGTGGCGGCAAGTCCGGTTGGGGCCGGGCACAGGGAATTGGTTGTTGAAAAGAAGGAGCTTGCAGAGTAGTTGCCGATTACGGTACCACAGGTAGCTCTAACCTGATATTCATACGATGTTCCGATGGAAAGGCCACCGAGTGCGACGGAGTTGCTCGCACTGTTACTCACGTTCCAGAATGTTGAACCTGCAGGACGATATTGCACAGAGTAGGTTGTAGCTCCGCTGACAGCCCCCCAGGTGATGACAGCAGTTGTGTCGGTGATGGCGCTGGCAGCAAGGTTGGTAGGGGTTCCGCAACTTGGTCCGGGAGGGACGCAGCCAAGGGAGTTGAGCAAGGAGGAGCGTGGGCTCGCGTTTAATGCGGATTGCATGCGGGTCTTTTGTCCGGTCGTATACATGTACATACACGCATCATCCGTGTAATCCATGTAATTCATGAACATATCGCCGTTCGGTCCATTGCTACACGTCACCTTGGGGAATGATGGGCAACCATAGTTGGATGTTTGCTGTGTTGGTGTATCCGTAACCTGATCAGTTCCACAGTTGGCATCCCCCCAAATGTGACGAAGGTTGAGCCAGTGGCCGATTTCATGTGTAGCTGTGCGGCCTTTGTTGAAGGGGGCGGCAGCAGATCCGATATTTCCAAAAGCAGCATAGTCAATCACAACGCCGTCGGTACTTGTAGCCGTTCCGGGGAACGTAGCATACCCCAACAAGCCGCTTCCCAAGTCACAAACCCACATGTTGAGATTTGAAGTGTCTGGCCATGCAACCGAACCACCGGAGGAGGTGAAGTTCATGTTGACATTGGTTGAAAAAGATGTGACTGTGGATGAACGGCGAACAATACCGGTAGTAGCATTTCCACTGGGGTCGCGTTGTGCCAAAC
>JBJTJB010000301.1:0-1106 GCA_046095245.1 Bacteroidota bacterium
GAGTAAATTGACATAGTCGTCTTTTCGCTCTCGCCCGAGGGTCAGACCACGATCCAGGATTTTCTGATGAACACGTTGAAAATGTTCGAGTTCTTCGCGTGCCACTTCGAGCATGGCAGTCACCAGATCACTTTTTTCCGGATAGCGAACCACGATGGAAATCGCATTAGATGCGGCTTTCTGTTCGCAGTAAGCATGATCGGTGAGAATCTCCGGAATGTTGTTCTCCACGAGTTCGACCCAGCGCGGATCAGTCGGAAGTTTCAATCGGAACATGATCAGAATTCAAGTAAGGCAGAGATGGCTGCTGAGACCTTGGCAGCATTCGGCAGCATGGTGGCTTCCAGAGTGCTGTTCAACGGTATGGCAGGAAGGGCTTCAGAACCCACTACGCGTACAGGTGCATCCAGGTCCCTGAAGCATTCTTCCTGAATACGTCCGGCCAGTGCCGATGCGAAGGAATTCGCGACCGGTTCCTCGGTGACCACGAGGCAGCGATTGTGTTTTTGTACACTTGAAAATACCATCTGCTCATCCATGGGAACCAGGGTCCGTAGGTCAATCACCTCCACCCTACCCGGAAAATCACGCGCTGCATTCCTGGCCCAGTACACACCCATTCCGTATGTAATGACCGTGAGCGTGGATTGAATTGATGAGGATTCGGTCTCAACTACCATTCGCGCTTTACCCAAGGGCAGTATGTAGTCGTCGGAAGGCTCGATCGATTTAGCCTCTTCTGTCCCCTTGATTTTGGACCAGTACAAGCCCTTATGTTCGAGCATCACCACCGGATTCGGATCGTAATAGGCAGCCTTGAGAAGACCTTTCAGATCGGCACCCGTTGATGGGTAGCATACTTTGATTCCGCGGATGTTCGACAAGACACTTTCCACACTGGAGGAGTGATATGGCCCCCCGCTTCCATAAGCACCGATTGGAACGCGTATAATACAACTCACTGGCCATTGACCATTGCTCAGATAGCAGGACCGGCTTACCTCTGTAAACAACTGATTCAAACCGGGCCATATGTAATCCGCAAATTGGACTTCCACAATCGGCTTGCATCCGGCTGCACTCATACCGACCGTACTTCCGATGAT
>JBJTJB010000302.1:0-1891 GCA_046095245.1 Bacteroidota bacterium
TTGCCTTCAACAGACCAGTAATGGTAATCACTGATACGAATTCCGGACAAATTCGATGAGATTTCATCCGGTGCTACGAAGTGGTGCACAGTCCGGATCAAAGCAGGTGTAGTGACTTGCTGTACGTTAACCGTGGTGTTCGTTTCTGGCATATCATAGAGACCGGCTTGACTAACATTCCGCTCAAAGGCGATACTGGCGTCAGCTAATCGATCCGATCGATCAAGGCACCACCAACTTGGACTGAATGGCATGTCAACGACAAATGCTTGTGTCATGGAGTCGATTTGAAGGACGATGCTTGTGTCGGAAATGCCATTGCTGGCGTACCATTCCACAGGCATTGCGTACATGTGTTGGTTGCCTTTGCTGCGTTGCCGCGTATAGATGCGAAAACGGTTGGCTATTTGCGCATCTTCTATGACCGAGTCAACGGAGAAGTGCGGGAATCCGGGAGTAAACACCCAATCGTCGAAGAAACGATCGAGATTCATGCCGGAGGATTGTTCAAGTGCATCACGCAGATCTCCGCTCCCGGCGTGACCATTACCCAGGTTGTTGAAGTAGGCTCTGCATCCTTCGAAAAATAGTGAGTCACCCATGTAATACCGCAGCGTGTGGGCTACATCGGCTCCTTTGTTATAGACAGTTGGCCCATACGTGTGTTCATGGGGGATGTTCACCAGGGGTAGATAAGCGTTGTCGGTGATGTGTGCAAATTGGAGCACAGGCCGGTGGTTACCTCTGAACCAGTCCCCATAGGCTGAGTCTCCGTAAAGCTGTTGTGCAATGAAACCCTCATTGAAGCTGGCAAACCCTTCATTAAGCCACATATCGCCTTCACTTTCGCAGGTGACCCAATCGCCCCACCACATATGAGCGAGCTCGTGCACCCATAGTGACTCATAGGTGAGTTGTCCGTTGATGTAAGGTCTGCCAATGTGTATACTGGATGCATGTTCCATCGCCCCTGCATTGAAAGGTACAAGACAATAGCCGATCTTGTCGAACCGATAAGGGCCATATGCGTCAATGAAATGGTGCATAACGGAGTCGAGGTGAATGAATGTTCCACTGACTTTTAAGGTATCGGATGGAAGGCAGGCGATTTCTACGGGAATGTTTTGACAGGTATCGCGCCATGTGGTGTATGGTGCAATCGCAACAGAGGCCAGATAGGTCGGAATGGATTGGTTTAATTCCCAATTCCACCGGTGCTTGTTGTTCGGAAGCGCAGAGTCGGCCACGAGCATGCCGTTACAAAAAGCCTTGGATCCGGCATCGGTAACAATTTCAAACGAATACGTAGCCCGGTCGGTGAAATTATCGTTGCAGGGGAACCAAACCCTGCCAAGGTTGTGCGGATTGGTACCGAATCCGACTCCCATATTGAATGCTTGGTTGCCACTAAAGCGAAATCCGCCCCAACCTGCCGGGTCTCCTTGCGGACTTCCATGGTAAAAAACGGAATAGCTTACCGTATCACCTACTCCCAGTGATGAAGGGAAAAGTACAGAGAGTGTTGTGTCGTTGTAGAGATAAGTCAATACAGCGCCAGTTGAAGAAATGACGGAGTCAATATTCAGTTTCAGTAAACTCGTATGGATTGTATCGGTTGAACCGGCCAAAACGTTACAGCGTAGACGTGTTTCTGCCTGGATTGTTTTGCTGGTCAGGTTGACCTCTTTCAGACGAATGCTGTAGTGGACCACATCCGTACCGCTGAACTGTGCGCTGGCTGTAGTGAATGCCAATGCCATTGCAAGAAGAAGCAGTCGAGTGAGGTTCATGGTTATACGATTTGTCGGGTTAACGGAAAATGAAAATACAGGTTCCGGAAATGTGGGCGATGGCGATGAGGTCGATTATGATTCCGACTCCGGCCATTTCA
>JBJTJB010000303.1:0-2939 GCA_046095245.1 Bacteroidota bacterium
TTAAAGGCGAACACACTCACATTTTGGTTGCTCTGGATATTGAAAGGCCACACCGCCAGAATGGTGTTCGTTCCCTGGCCCGAAACAATCACGTTCTGTATGCTCGTGGACCAGGTATAGCCTGTTGCCCCTTGTACAGGCTGCACAGAATAGTTGACCGGAACACCTTCGCAAACCGGACCATTCGTCAAGATGGTACCCGGGCGTGAAGGCGTTGAAGTGACAGTGAGCCGACGCACGGCAGAAGATCCACAATTGTTACTGGCCAGCACGGCAATACTGCCCGTACCGGTGAATCCGTTGAACTGCACCGTGATCGAATTGGTTCCTTGTCCGCTCAGAATAACCACCTGACTGGGATTCGGGACCGACCAACTGTAAGAACTGGCTCTGGCCACCGGACTCACCGAATAGGTGTATGTTCCATTACACACACCCGTAGTCTGACCGGAAATCGGTCCGGGATTACCCGGCTTGGACGTGGTGAGGGTCAGGTTGAGGACGCTGGTGGTGCAGCTACCAAGGGGAGTGAAGGCGTACAGCCCGGACACATAATAGGTCTGGTTGGTGGCGGGCCAGGTATAGAATGTACACTCCGTTTTAACGGTTGTATCATAAACAATAGGCTCAACCGTAAGGTCGAGTACATAGCGCTGGCAGGTATCGGTTACAAGGTACTCATACAATCCGCTCTGGGTATAGGTTGTATCCTTGATGGCCCAGTAATACGGACCGCAAGAGCTTACCTGCACCGTATCGGTCACCGTGTTGACGACGGTCACCTCCAGGGTAGACAGGATACAGGTTCCGATATCGAAAATCGTATCGAACCCGCTGGTGGTATAGTTCAACCCGTTTACAGGCCATACATACTCACCGCAGACCTTCACCGTATCTGAATTCAGAGTAAAGGGTGTGATGGTCAGGTTGAGCACACTGATGTCGCAGCCGCTGGTGGATGTATAACTGCCGCTTTGCGTATACGTGTTGCCGTTTACAGCCCAAGTATAACTGCCACAAGCGCTCTCGGTTTGCTGTGTTGTACTTCCCGTGATTACGGTCAGGTTGAGGATGTTGTTGGTGCAGGCATTTGGGAAGGTGTAACTACCGCTTTGCGTATACGTAACTCCATCTGCACTCCAGGTGTACGTGTCGCATACGGTGGTATCCGTTTGAACGTTATTGAGCGGAAGAATTGTCAAGTCGAGCACTTGCTGATCGCATCCGCTGGTGGATGTGAACATACCGCTTTGCGTATAGGTTTGTCCGTTCACCGACCAGGTGTAGTTTGTACAGACACTGACTGTTGTCGTAGTGGTATTGAAGGGTAGGATGTTCAGGGTGAGGATGCTGGTGTCGCAGCCCGATACCGAAGTATAGATTCCACTTTGCGTATACGTAACACTGTTAGCACTCCAGGTGTAGCTTCCGCAGGCGCTATCGCTCAGGTTTTGAGTAGAACCACCCAGAATCACCAGGTTGAGGATGCTGGTGTCGCAGCCCAATACAACTGAATAGTTTCCGGTTTGCGTATAGGATTGTCCGTTGACTGCCCAGGTATAATTCGTGCAAGCGCTCTCATTTACACTAGTGGTAGAACCCGGAAGGATGGTCAGGTTGAGCACGATTGTATTGCAGGGATCGGTGCCTGGCGCTGTGTAGGTTCCGCTCTGGGTGTATGTCAATCCGGTCTCGACCCAGAAATAACTGCTACAAGCCGTTTCCGTTAGGGTGGTGGTTGTAGGTCCGGCGGGGTTCAAGGTAAGCTCCAGGGTGTTGATACTGCACCCGCTGGTGTCGGAATAGAATCCATCCGCGTTGTATGTGACACCATTGGCTGGCCAGGTATAGGTTGAATCACAAGTATTGATGATATCATAATCCCCGGCCGTATACTCAAGCGTGAGTTCAAGCACCTCGATGCTGCAGGGACCGTTGAAGGTATAACTACCGCTTTGGGTATAGGTTTGACCATCGAGTGACCAGGTGTACGTACCACAGGTATTTACTGCCGTCGAATTCACTCCTCCTGTACCGATGAATAGATCAAGTACTTTAATTACGCAGGGATTGTTCGGGTCGGGCGTGAAAGAATAGATACCGGTCTGGGTATAGGTTTGACCGTTAGCCATCCATGTATAACTTCCGCAGGTATCGATATTAGTGGTGGTGACCGAACCGGGCGTGATGGTCAGGTCGAGTACTTCCTGATCGCAGGGTGCATTGACCGGGTCAGCTACATAGATATAGGTTCCGCTTTGGGTATAGGTTTCACCGTTGATGGCCCAGGTGTAGCTGCTGCAGGTGCTGGCTTGTGTAGTGTTGATGTTTGCGGGCAGGAGCGTGAGGTAGATCCCTGTCGTTGAGTCGCAACCCAAGCCATTGGGATCCAGGAATTGTGCAACAAGCAATTCGTTGCTGAGCGGTGCGGTATAGGTAATGGTCTGTGTACCGTCAAACCAGTCGTAGCTACCGCAAGCCGTAACAAAGGGGATGCTATCGAAATTGATGACATACGGATCGGTAAAATTCACCGTGAGTGAATCGATGGTACAGGCCTGGTCGTCGAAGTTGCCGAAGGAACCCGGTGCAACGATGAAGTCGTTTGCAGGTGGCCAGAAATACGGGCCGCAGGTATTCACGGTATCGTAGGTGATGGTGGGCTGGATGATGGTCAATTCGAGTGTATTCGTACTCGTGCATCCATCGGGTGTGAACCCATTGACAGAATACGTGCCACTTTGCGTGTAGGTGTTTCCATCGATCCAGTTGTAAGACCCGCAGGCTGTTTCTGTTGTAGTTGTGTTTGTGCTGTAATTGACTTGCAGGAAAATGGTCACCGTTGAATCGCATCCATTGGCGGCTGTGAAATCTTCAATGATGTTTTGACTGCTGGTGTATGTTGTTCCATTGTAAACGAAGCTGTCGCACACCACTAC
>JBJTJB010000304.1:0-1497 GCA_046095245.1 Bacteroidota bacterium
ATTTAATTGATTATACTTAATAAATTGATTTATAAATATATAAATAAATTTATCTTCCTAGCCAATCCAGGTCATTGGCCTCATATACCTTTTGGTTGTTTACCGAATTGAAAATGGCTGTCATGGCCTTGGCTATGGTGATATCTTCGAGCGGCTTATACTTTTTAAACCGGCCCAGGAACAAACCCGCCAACGGAAAAAGGATCAACTGCGCCCAACGCTCGGCCGGCCTGTCTTCATCCCTGGCACCAATGATCAGGGAGGGCCTGATAAAGGCCAGCTTCTTGAACCGGAAGAGTTCCAGGATATCACGCTCCATCTCTCCCTTGGTCCATAAATAAAAGTTGCGGCTGCTTGCATCGGCCCCAACTGACGATATGACCATCAAACGAGGAATACTACAGAGCGATGCCAGGTTAGCCAAGGCCAGCGGAATTGTATAATCGACTTTTCGAAATGCCTCTTCGGATCCGGCTTTTGCCATGGTTGTTCCTACGCAGCAATATAGGACATCGAACCCCTCCAATTGACCACGAAAACGCTCCAGCTTCGAGTAGTCGGCTGTGACTTGCACGATGACTTTGGGATGAGGGTAGGTTCGCGGCTTGCTGGAGAACACCACAACCTGACTTACTGTCAAATCGGCTATCAGCAGTTCCATCAGTTTACTGCCGACCAGCCCACCTGCTCCTGCAATAACGACACGCTTCAACTGATTGGCAAACATAACTTGAAGAAAATCGAATAATGGACCTGTATTGATGCGAATGTAAGCAGGAAAACGCTGAGGTAAATCGGTCCATATACGGCCTAAAATGCTTATCTTTGTTTAAGAACCGAGCGTATGGAGGAAGAGGATAACGAAATGGAAGGCGCGGAAGAGAGTAACGAGCTCATCCAGCGGTCACTTGACAAGTACAATGAAATGCTCGAACGGCGCGAGCGTTACTTTTTTGATGTAGATGCGCTGGTCCGAATCATTGATCATTTCATTGAGCACCTGGACTACGATAAGGCGTTTGAAGTGACACGTTACGCTCATTCGATTCATCCTCAATCACTTCAGTTCAAATTAAAGGAGGCCCATCTGCACGGTTTGATGGGACGGGAACAGGAAGCGCTCCGGCTGCTGGAAGACCTGGAGCATGTCAACCCTTTCGATGTAGAAGTACACCTTGTAAGGGGCAACATCTACAATGCGCTTGAACAGTACCCCCGTGCAATCTCCAGCTTTAGGAAGGCGCTGGAGCTGGCAGACGACCAAAAAGACGATATCTATCTGAGCCTGGCCATAACTTACCAGAACATGGCCGATTATACCAAAGCGGTCGATTTTTATAAACTCTGCCTACTGGCCAACGCTTCCAACGAGGTGGCCATGGAAGAAATGCTGGTCAGTCTGGAACTGGGTAAGAGCATTGACGAAGGCATCTCCTTTTTTCAGCGGCTGATTGATGAACAGCCCTATAACCACATGTTGTGGTATTACATGGGTGA
>JBJTJB010000305.1:0-6204 GCA_046095245.1 Bacteroidota bacterium
TTGCCTTTAAGCAACTGAATACCAAAGCCCTTGCAGAGAACCGTAATGCGGGCTTCAGGCAAACTGCGGCTTAGCATTTCGTACACCGGAATGGAGTACATGAAATCGCCGATTTCATCTTCCTTGAAGCAGATGATTGAACGGATTGCTCCCGGATGGGCCGACCGGAGGGTCCGGATGGCTCCGCTCAGGCCTGCAGATGCCAGGTAAACCGCCCGGTCGAGCCATTGCTTGGCCCGCATCGACTTTTCCATTCGCGCAATGTTAGTGATTTCTAATTAGTTGGGTATTTCTTGCTGTTTCACGGGCCATTTTATCTATATTTGCAGCAGCGTTTGAGAGAGGGGACAACAGTCCCCTCTTTGCGTATCAAAAGACGATGGTTCGAGCCGAAGACATCAAAGCCTTGGTGGAGCAACACTTCACGGAAAGCGACTGCTTTCTGGTGGAAGTCAAGCTTTCTCCATCCCGGCTTGTAGTGGCGGTGGATTCACCTACGGGAATCACGATCGACCAATGCAGCGGCCTGAGCCGTTTCCTGATCAACAGCCTGGAGGAGAGCGGATTTCTCGAAACCCACGAAATTGAGGTTGGAAGTCCGGGTATGGATTCTCCCTTGCTGGTACCCCAGCAGTTCCTTCGCCGCATTGGACGCGAATTGCGCGTGTTTGATGCCGAATCGCGTGAAACAACCGGAGTGCTGAAGGAGGTTCGTCCCGATGCCATTGTCCTGCTCGAAACGAAAACGCGGAAAGAAAACAAGAAAAAAATCACCACGGAACACCTGCATGAAATCCCGTTCTCGCAGATCCGTGAAGCCAAACTGATCATCAACTATAAATTCAAATAAGTCCAATGGACCATCAGGTATTGATTGAATCCTTCTCGGAATTCAAGGAAGTCAAGAACATCGACAAAGCAACGATGATGAGCATCCTCGAGGATGTGATCAAGACAACCCTCCGTAAGAGGTACGGGACATCCGACAACTTCGATGTCATCATCAACCTCGACAAGGGTGACCTTGAGATTTACCGCAACCGCACGATTGTGGAAGACGGTATGGTTGAAGACGATGCGACACAGATCGCTTACTCGGACGCCATCCGGATCGAACCCGATTTTGAGGTGGGCGAAGACTTGACAGAAACTGTCCGACTCGGTGATTTCGGTCGCCGTGCCGTACTTGCCCTCCGTCAGAATCTGGTTTCACGCATCTCGGAACTCGAGAAAGATGCCATTTACCGGAAGTACAAGGACCGTGTGGGAGAAATCATCACCGGCGAAGTGTATCAGAGCTGGAAACAAGAAATCCTGCTTCTTGACGATGAAGGCAACGAACTGATCCTCCCCAAGCCCGAAACCATTCCGGCCGATTTCTTCAAGAAGGGTGATGCGGTTCGTGCTGTCGTACTCCGTGTCGAGATGCTGAACGCTACACCGAAAATCATTCTTTCACGTACATCCCCCGTATTCCTCGAACGTCTGTTCGAACAGGAAGTCCCGGAGGTGTTCGACGGACTAATCACCATCAAGAACATCGTTCGCGAGCCCGGTGAGCGTGCGAAGGTCGCTGTCGAAAGTTACGACGACCGCATCGATCCGGTAGGCGCATGTGTTGGTATGAAAGGTTCACGGATCCACGGTATTGTTCGTGAGTTGCGGAACGAGAACATCGATGTGATCAACTTCACCAACAACCTGCAACTCTACATTACGCGTGCCCTCAGCCCGGCCAAAATCACTTCGATGAAAATCGACGAGGAGACGCATCGTGCTTCTGTGTTCATGAAGCCCGATCAGGTTTCTCTGGCCATCGGTAAGGGCGGACACAATATCAAATTGGCCGGCCGCCTGACCGGTTACGAAATCGATGTGTACCGCGATACCGAAGACGAAGAAGAGGACGTCGACCTGGATGAGTTCACAGACGAGATCGATGAGTGGATCATTGACGAGTTCAAGTCCATTGGATGTGACACTGCCAAGTCGGTGCTGGCCATCCCTGTGGAAGACCTGGTGAAGAGAACGGATCTCGAGGAAGAGACCATCCGCGAGGTTGTCCGCATCCTTCGTACCGAGTTCGAGTGATGGACGCGGCCTGAGTGCGGTGTGCTGTGCGATGCGGCAGCCACCGGCCCCGAAAGGGGTGGAGTCGACCGGCATCCGTACAATACACAACAGATTAAAAAACCGAAACAAAACAAATGACTGAAGAAAAATCACTGCGCCTCATCAAGGTAGCCAAGGAATTCAACGTGGGTATTCAGCACGTTGTGGAATACCTCGAGACCAAGGGCGTCAAGGTGGAAAGCAGTCCCAATTCCAAAATTTCCATGGAGATGTATGCGCTTCTCCAGGAAAAATACCAGCCGGATCGCCTCGCCAGGCTCGATGCAGAGGAAGTTACGCGTGAGAAACTCAAGCGTGATACAGTCACTATTGAGCAGAAGCCTACTGGTGAAACAAAGTCCGCTGCTGCTGAAGGTGACAACGATGTTGACCTGAAAAAGAGTCTGGAAGAGATCAAGCTTTCGGCCACAACGACCAAGAAGCGCAGTACGAAGAAGGTCGAGCCTGAGCCCGAGCCCGAAGTCATCAAGGCGAAAGCCGAAGTTGAAGCGCCCAAGATTCTGGGTAAGATCGAACTCGAGCCGAAGGGTAAGAAGAAGACAACCAAGCCTGCTGTTGAACCAGCCCCGGAAAAGTCCGAGTCAGAAGCGAAGACCACCAAGAAGAAGTCGCCAACCGCAAAAGTGGAAGAGCCCCCAGTGGCCGATCAACCTGTAGTTGCACCCACGGCAGAGGTTACTCCCCCAGTGGCTCCTGCTGCCGAGGCACCCCCCACCGAGGGATCGGTTGTTCCCGAGCACATCAGTGTTCGGGTCGATAAACTCAGTGGCTTGAACATTCTGGGTAAAATCGAACTCCCTGTTGAGCAGCCGAAGAAGAAGCCTGTGGCCTCTTCGTCCGATTTTGAGGGCGATACGCGTAAGCGTAAGCGCAAAGACAGTGGCACACCGGGCGGAGGCCAAGCCACAGCCGGCGGACGTCCAGCACCTGGCGCCCGCCCCGGGCAACAAGGTCCGGGTGGCCGTCGCGACGCACGACCCGGTCAGCGTGGCGGTGGTGCTCCTGCACCCAAGGCCGAACCGACCGACAAGGAGATTCAGGATCAGATCAAAGCCACACTTGCACGGCTGAGCGGTGGAGGAAAATCAAGGGCTTCCAAATTACGCCGTGAAAAACGCGACTTGCATGCGCAGCGTCAGGAGGCACTTGCCGAACAGCAAAGCGAAAAGCTCATCAAGGCCACCGAGTTCGTTTCTGCAAACGAACTGGCCAAGATGATGAACGTGCCGGTGAACCAGATCATCAGCACCTGTATGAGCCTCGGACTTTTCGTGTCAATCAACCAGCGACTTGACGCGGAGACCATTTCGGTTGTAGCGGAGGAATTCGGTTACAAGGTCGAATTCGTTTCGGCTGAGGTTCAGGAATCCATCCAGGATGAAGTGGAGGATCCCGGCACACTTGTATCCAGAGCACCTATCGTTACGGTGATGGGACACGTCGATCACGGTAAGACCTCTTTGCTCGATTATGTCCGCAAAGCCAATGTGATTGCCGGTGAGGCCGGTGGAATCACACAGCATATCGGCGCCTATGAGGTGACGTTGGAAGGTGGACGTAAGATCACTTTCCTCGATACGCCGGGTCACGAGGCCTTTACGGCTATGCGTGCCCGTGGTGCCAAGGTCACCGATGTAGCCATTATCGTCATTGCGGCGGATGATGCCATCATGCCTCAAACACGTGAAGCCATCAATCACGCGCAGGCCGCCGGTGTTCCAATCGTGTTCGCCATCAACAAGATCGATAAACCCGACGCCAATCCCGAGAAAATCAAAGAGCAACTTGCTTCCATGAATTTCCTGGTGGAGGACTGGGGTGGAAAATACCAGAGTCAGGAAATATCTGCCAAGAAAGGACTTAACGTCGAGAAGCTTCTCGACAAGGTTCTGCTTGAAGCCGAGCTCCTCGACCTCAAAGCCAATCCCGACAGGCTTGCAAAAGGTACAGTCATCGAATCTTCGCTCGATAAGGGTAGGGGTTTTGTGACAACCGTACTCGTCCAGACCGGAACACTGCGTATGGGCGATGTCGTGTTGGCAGGATGTCACAGCGGCCGTGTTAAAGCCATGTTCAATGAGCGTGGTAACCGCATCAAGGAAGCAGGTCCGGCCACACCGGCAATGATTCTGGGTATGACCGGTGCGGTTCAAGCGGGTGACCAATTCAACGTCATGGAGGACGAACGTGAAGCACGTGATATCGCCAACAAGCGTTTGCAGCTTCAGCGTGAGCAAGGTATCCGAACCCACAAACACATCACGCTCGACGAAATCGGACGTCGTTTGGCAATCGGAAACTTTAAGGAATTGAATGTGATTGTTAAAGGTGACGTTGATGGATCCGTTGAAGCTCTTGCCGATTCTTTGCTGAAGCTTTCAACACAAGAGATTCAGGTCAATGTGATCTTGAAAGGTGTGGGTCAGATTTCCGAATCGGATGTCATGTTGGCAAGTGCTTCCAATGCGATCATCATCGGCTTCCAGGTGCGCCCCAGCGGTGGTGCCCGTAAGCTGGCCGAGCAGGAGGAGATCGATATCCGTCTGTACTCGATCATTTACGACGCCATCAACGAGGTGAAAGCTGCTATGGAAGGCATGCTTGCTCCTGAGTTTGAAGAGAAGATTGTTGCTAACGTCGAGGTGCGTGAAACCTTCAAGATTCCGAAAGTCGGAACCGTTGCGGGTTGTATGGTGACCGATGGAAAGATCAGCCGCAATACCAAGATCCGTCTTATCCGCGATGGTATCGTGGTGTTCAGTGGTGAGCTCTCCTCGCTGAAACGCTTCAAAGACGATGCGAAAGATGTTCAGGCCGGTATGGAATGCGGTTTAAGTATCCACAACTATAACGATATCCACATCGGTGATATCATTGAGGGGTATGAGCAGGTAGCTGTGAAGCGAACGCTGGCGTAATCCATGAACGTATGGTTTGAGCGGGAAGGAAAACACCTTCCCGCTTTTTTTATAGATGCGATGTGTTCATTTTGGTTATTTTCATCGTTCAAACCTGAACCATGGAACGATTTACCGGACTTATCGGATTGATTCTCATTCTCGGCCTCGCTGTATTGGCCAGCAACAACCGCAAGGCTATCAACCTGCGCCTAGTGATCAGCGGACTCCTCCTGCAAGCACTCATTGCTGTGTTGGTGCTGAAAGTACCTCCGGTCACCTCGTTCTTCCAAGTGATCGGGCATGGAATGGAAAAGATCGAACTCTTTGCCAGGAACGGAGCCGCATTCGTGTATGGAGGGATCGCCGCCAGTCAATTCGATGGCAGTGTGGCGAATTACGCATCCGGTGGTTTTGTATTCGCCTTCAATGTGACGGCAACCATCATCCTGGTGTGTGTGCTGGTAGCCATATTGTACCACGTCGGTCTGATGCAAAAGGTCATTTCCGTGGTAGCCCGCGCCATGAATTTCGTAATGCGGGTTAGCGGCGCGGAAGCACTCAGCAATGTGGCCAGCGCGTTTGTCGGTCAGATTGAAGCCCAGGTCATGATCCGTCCATATCTGGCAGGGATGACGCGCAGCGAAATTCTGGCAAGCATGAGCGGAAGTCTGGCCTGCATTGCCGGCGGTATTCTGGTGGTGTATGTCAATATGGGAGCAGCGGCCGGATTCGACCTTGCGCCTAAGTTGATTGCCGCCAGTCTCATGGCGGCGCCGGGTGCATTGATCATTTCGAAGATCGTTTTTCCGGAGACCGAGCGGAGTGAAACCATGGGTGATGTGAAGCTGGAAGTGAAAAGTCCGTACGTGAACATCGTTGATGCCGTTTAACACGGTGCCAGCGATGGGTTTAAAATTTCGATGAATGTCATCGCCATGCTGATCGGATTCATTGCATTGATTTCGATGATCGATTGGATCCTGATTCGTACAGCACATGTGTTTGATCCCAACCTTGATCTATCCCTCAACTGGATCTTTGGAAAGCTTTTTACTCCGATGGCCTGGGCCATGGGTGTTCCCTCCACCGATGTCAATTCTGTAGCTACTCTGCTGGGCCAGAAGCTTACCATCAACGAGTTCGTCGCCTTTCAGAACCTGAGTAACAAATC
>JBJTJB010000306.1:0-2236 GCA_046095245.1 Bacteroidota bacterium
GTTACGTTGTGCCTCGCGGATGGACTCAGGCCATTCGACTCGTTCCAGGTCATCGAGCAAGCGGTCGGCGTATGCGGTGATGCGCAAACTCCATTGCTTCATGCGCTTTCGCTCCACAGGATGTCCTCCACGCTCTGACCTTCCATCAACCACTTCATCGTTGGCCAGCACAGTTCCCAGCGCAGGGCACCAGTTCACCCAGGCTTCGCTCAAATAAGCCAGGCGGAAGTGGAGCAGGATATCGGATTGCTCACGATCAGACATGGCTTGCCATTGACCGGCAGTGAACGAATGCAATTCGGATTCGATGTTTCCAGACAGAGCACCCGGTTGGGTTGCATCGTAGCCCTCGCTGGCAAACCGTTCAATCAAATTTTCAATCGGCTCGGCACGCTGGAGTTCAGCATTATACCAGGATTGGAAAAGCTGAATGAAAATCCACTGGGTCCAGCGGTAATATTCGGGGTTGCAGGTGCGGATTTCGCGCGACCAATCGAAGGAGAAACCGATTTTATCAAGCTGCTCCCGATAACGTGCAATATTCTGCTCGGTAGTCAGCTTGGGGTGTTGGCCGGTTTGAATAGCATATTGCTCTGCGGGAAGCCCGAAGGCATCGAACCCCATCGGATGCAACACATTGAATCCTTTGTGGCGCTTGTATCGGGCAACGATATCCGAAGCGATGTAACCGAGGGGGTGACCCACATGCAATCCCGCGCCCGAGGGGTATGGGAACATATCGAGCACGTAGAATTTGGGGCGTGATTCGTCCTGTCGGGTGAGGTAAGTACCCTCCCTGCGCCAATAGTCCTGCCAATGCGCTTCTATGCTCCTGAAATCGTATTCCATCGCTTCCCGAATCGGGGATACGAATGTAGGCAAAAGGGCTGAGCTTAACCACCTTGACCTTGCGGCTGAGACACGCCGAAAATGCTATTTTTGCCCCGAGCATGTCAGACGAAAAAAAGGCCCTTCGCCGCAACCAACGGGGTTCACGCGTATCCACAGTTGTAAGTATTTCATTGGTCGTCTTTTTATTGGGCACGCTCGCCGTCCTGCTTCTTCATGCCCAGCAGCTTGGCAGATATGTCCGGGAAAACATGGAGTTATCGGTCATGATCCGACCGGAAGCGGACTCCGTCCAGATAAGCGGGCTGCTGCAACAGGTGCGCAGCCGGCCCTACGTTAAAAACGCCGAGCTCGTGACCAAAGAAATCGCGGCAGAAAAACTGAAGCAGGAGCTGGGCGATGATTTCGTGTCCTTCCTCGGGTTCAACCCCTTGTATTCCAGTGTTGATGTGCATTTCAAAGGCGATCAGGCCGACGAGGAGCGAGTGAACGAATTTGTAGCCCTGATGAAGCGTCACCCGGGAGTTCAGGAAGTGCATTATCAGCCTTCGCTCATTGAAAGTGTAAATCGCAACCTGCGCATGATCAGTGGAGTACTGATTACGTTCAGCGTATTGCTCATTTTGGTGTCCATTGCGCTCATCAATAGTTCCATCCGTATTTCCCTGTATGCGCGCCGCTTGTTGATTAAAAGTATGTTGCTGGTGGGTGCGACCAAAGGATTCATCCGAAAGCCCTTTTTGCTGAAGAGTATCTGGAATGGTTTGGCAGGAGGAATCATTGCAGCCGGTCTGCTGATCGGATCCCTGCAACTGGTGATGGCACGGATTCCTGAACTTGGATTGATTTCTGACCCGGCGCTTGTGGGCTCGGTAATTGGCTTGATGCTTACTACAGCCGTTGTCCTGTCTTTTTTCTGCACCCTCTTCGCAGTCAATTCCTATCTTCGTTACCGTACTGAAAACCTGTACTGAGTACCATCATGGCGAAACAACCCAACCTGAATAAGAAAAACCCGGCTGTCAAAGAACCCATCAGCGACTCATCCGCCTTTGCCTTCGGACGAGAAAACTTCATTTTGCTGTTTATCGCCCTGGGACTTCTGCTGATCGGCTATATCTTGATGTCGGGTGGCAAGGCCGAATCGCCGGAGGTGTACAACCCGGATGTGTTCAGTTTCCGCAGGATCACGCTGGCCCCCCTGATTGTCATGGCAGGATATGCCGTTGGCATCTGGGCCATTCTGAAGAAATCCAAATAAGGTCCGATGACCCGGCTGGAGGCTGTGATTCTCGCGGTGGTGGAAGGCATCACCGAGTTTCTGCCCGTTTCGTCTACCGGACATATGATCATCGCTTCTTCCCTCATGGGGATAGCGGATGAACCC
>JBJTJB010000307.1:0-1849 GCA_046095245.1 Bacteroidota bacterium
GTTACAAGTTCAGGACGATGAAGGTCAACGCCGATGCCGATTCGGTACAGGCCACCGAGGGGGATAGTCGTGTTACATCCATTGGCACCTTTTTACGCAAGACAAGCCTCGATGAATTGCCGCAGTTTTTCAATGCGCTGATTGGTAATATGTCAGTAGTTGGTCCTCGCCCGCATATGCTGAAGCAGTCGGAGGAGTATGCGCGACTGGTGAACAAATACATGGTGCGCCAGCTGGTCAAACCCGGAGTGACGGGATGGCTCCAGATTCATGGTTTCAGGGGCGACTCCAGAAGCCACGACTTGATGGAAAAGCGGGTGGAGTACGACGTGTGGTATGTAGAGAATTGGTCCTTGCTGCTCGATATCAAAATTGTATTGATTACGGCATGGCAGGTGATCAGCGGTCGGAATACCGGGTATTGATTTTGGTATAAAATGACGTCCCCGTGGCGTAGAGGCGTTGCCTTGGATGCCGTACTTTTGGCGCTCCCCAAAACGGCCCCAGTGTACCTTAAAATCTCCGATTACGCTCAGTTCAGCAAGTTACGCCTCTCGGTTCTGGTCGTTTTTTCGGCAGCATTGGCTTTCCTCACTGCGCCTGGTTCGGCCGATTGGGTTCGTTTCCTGTGGCTGATCTTGGGCGGATTTCTGACTACTGCTTCTGCCAACGGCTTCAATCAGATTATTGAGCGCGATCTCGATAAATTGATGGACCGTACCGCTGGTCGACCCTTGCCCGACTCACGCATGAGTGTGCGGGAGGCGATTGCAGTGGGACTATTGACCGGTGCCGCCGGAGTTGCGGTGTTGGGCTGGTTTCTGAATGTGGAAAGTGCCTGTTTGGGCTTTTTGTCTGTGATTTTGTACACCTTGGCGTACACGCCGATGAAGCGTAAAACGCCTTTTTCCGTTTTTGTAGGGGCTATTCCCGGCGCCATTCCTCCCTTGCTGGGATGGGTGGCCGCAACCGGTGAATTCAGTTTGGGCGGATGGGTATTGTTCAGCATCCAGTTTCTGTGGCAATTCCCCCATTTCTGGTCCATCGCCTGGGTACTGGATGACGACTACAAAAAAGCCGGTTTCAAGATGCTGCCCTCCGGTGAACGCAACAAGGATTCGGCCGTGCAGGCCCTCTTTTACAGCTTCAGTTTGATTCCCCTCAGCATCATGCCTTTTGTGTTTGGGATCAGCGGCTGGGTCTCCGCTCTGGTCGCCGGTCTAGCCGGAATTTTCTTTTTTCTGCAATCCTGGCGGTTGTTCACCCACCTCGACCTTGACCATGCCCGAAAACTCATGTTCGGGTCTTTTGTTTACCTCCCGTTGGTACAATTGATTCTATACCTCGATAAAGCCTGATTATGGAAACATCTGAAACACCGGACGTTCAACCTGCCAATACCGGATACTCCTCTGCCCGGATTCTGCTCTGGCTCGGAATCGCCAGCATTGTCATGCTCTTTGCCGGACTTACCTCAGGGTATATCGTGCGTCAGGCGGAGGGCAATTGGAAACCCTTCGAACTGCCGATGGCATTCACGATTTCCACTGCCACCATCCTGATCAGCAGTTTGACCATGCATGCTGCATTGGTTTCTGCCCGAAAAAATGATTATCAGGGAGTTAGGCGCTACTTGCTCTTGACACTCGGATTGGGATTTGCTTTCGTATTCACTCAATTCCTGGGCTGGAACAGCTTGGTTAGTCAAGGGGTCTATTTTGTCGATAAGTCAACTCCCTCGGGGTCGTTTTTCTACGTCATCTCGGGTTTACACCTGGCGCACCTGGCTTTCGGACTGCTTGGCCTGATTGTAACCTCACTGATGGCCATGCGTGATCGGTACCACGCC
>JBJTJB010000308.1:0-3949 GCA_046095245.1 Bacteroidota bacterium
AGGTGTATGCCCGCCTCGATGGTTTTCTGTTGCCGGATGGCCGCGTATTCCTGAACGACCCAAACACGACTTCGGGAATGCTGCCGTCTTCTTTCTTCTTTCATCAGGCTGCTGAAATCGGCTTAAATCCTACCCAGTTTATCACCTTCATCATACATCGGTCCCTGCGTGCAAGGTTGGTCGATTTCCGGTCGTTTGACAAAATTCCTCCGTTAATACAACGACTGGATAAACTCATGGATAGTGCTCGCAGTGCAAGTCAGAATCACACCAGGGCCGCTGTGATACTTGGAGGTTACTCTTCCGAGCGGCACATTTCGGTAGAAAGTGGTAGGAACATCTACGAAAAACTGGCATCCTCACCGAAGTATCACGTCACACCTCTTTTTCTTACAGGGAGTAGCCAGGATCTACAATTGTATACCATTCCAATAAATTTACTGTTGAAGGACAACGCAGATGACATTTGCGAAAAAGTCCTTGATTTTAACCGTCATTCAATCATCAATCGCATAATAGGCGAGTGTAATGGTGTGACTGAGCGATTTGCCAGTGCCAGAAATCTTGAAGCTCCCCAACGGATCAGCATAGAGGATCTGCCGGCGCAATTTGATATCGCTTTTATTGCATTGCATGGCAGGCCTGGTGAGGATGGGTCAATACAGAAAGAACTTGACCGTGTTGGGTTGCCCTACAATGGATCCGGCCCCGCCTCCTCTCAAACAACTATTGACAAGTTTAAAACCAACGAATTGCTTGCTCACAATGGATTTCATGTGGCAGGGCATTTTTTGGGCCACAAGGCCGATTGGGTGATTGACCCTACAGGATTTTGCGACAGTGTTGAGAATCGATTCGGATATCCTTGTGTTGCTAAACCTGTAGATGACGGATGTAGTTCGGCCGTACGAATCATCCGAAATAGAGAACAGTTGAGTGCCTACGCTGCACTGATTTTCAGAGGTGATGAACGCATTGATGAAGAAAAGGCTGCCATACTCAACATTAAATTCAAAGAGGAGTTTCCCTTCAAAGAAGTCGTTTTATTTGAAGAATTGATCCGTGCAAATGGAGCAGAGCGTTTCATAGAGATAACAGGAGGGATGCTCACCAGTATGGATGAACATGGAAAGATTCAATTCGAGGTTTTTGAGGCATCCGAGGCCTTATCGGAGGGAGACGTCCTCTCCCTGGAAGAGAAATTTCTTGCCGGTCAAGGTCAGAATATCACTCCTGCACGTTATAGTGATGATGCAGAAGCCAACAAGCGCATCTCTTCGGCAGTGAAAAAAGAACTGGAGCGTGCTGCCCGCCTGTTGCAGGTGGAGGGATATGCGCGAATCGATGCCTTTGTAAGGATTTTCAAGCCTGATCGTATCGAGGTTGTGTTTATCGAAGTCAATTCACTTCCTGGCATGACACCGGCAACCTGTATTTTCCACCAGGCAGCGCTAGCACACTACAAGCCTTTTGATTTTATCGATAAGATTCTTGATTTTGGGAAAAAACGTAAACGGACCGCTGAGGTGGTTTAACCATGACTAGTTCAGGCCTACCTACATTTCTTCGCTCCAAGCTGTTTGCCAAACATCTGCTAATGAGTATATCAGCTGTATTGGTGATTCTTATATTGGCTTACCTATGGCTAGGTGCATTTACCAACCACGGTACAACGGTTGAAGTTCCCGACTTCAAGGGGTTAAAGCTCAGTAAAGCGGCTGAGCTTGCCACTGCGTCCGATTTACTCGTCGAGGTTTCTGATTCTTCCGTATTCATCCTGGACAAGGCTCCGGGCGTGATTATCGACCAGGATCCTGCTCCCCGTGAGGCTGTCAAATTAGGTCGAAAAGTGTATTTGACGATAACAAGGACTGTGCCTCCCCAAGTAAAAATCCCAAATCTTATCGATGTCAGCAAGCGGCAGGCGGAGGCTATTTTATATTCCTATGGGCTGAAAAGCGGTAAGGTGGAATACAAACCCGATTTAGCCAAGGATGTAGTACTTGCCGTTTCGTTCAGAGGTAAGATCTTGAGCCCTGGAGATGAAGTTCCCAAGGGAAGTGCACTTGATTTAGTGCTGGGCGATGGCTTGGGCAACACAGAGATTGACATACCGACCCTTGTAGGACTAACTTTGGAGGAGGCATTATTCGTAATTCGCGGATCGGGATTGCTTCCAGGTCGCCTGGAGTACGTAAAGTTACCCGCCGATTCAATGAGTGCCAAGGTGGTTAGTCAGTCCCCGCAACCTGGCGACACTACGCTTGTTAAACAAGGAGATGTAATTCACTTGGTGCTTCAACCCTGACCCAGCAATGTTTTACGCTAACATGAACCAACGAGTGCGTATAGCCGTCATTTGCCTTTTGAACCTGATATTATTCACCTCTTCAAATGCACAGGTAGAGGTTATCCGGCCGCTCAGGTCCAATGCGCAGTTGTTACAGGCGGATAAATCACCTTTCGACCAAACTGTTCAAAGGTTGTCTCTGAATTCACTGGTACTTCCATTTACCGATGATTTTTCCGGTTCCGCGCCATATCCTGATCCGAATTTATGGTCGGATCGTGGTGTTTATCTCAACAGCCACTTCCCCAAAAATATGCTCACGGTCGGAGTAGCTACATTCGATGGACTTGATGAGAATGGTCAGCCTTACGACAACAGCTTTTCGACATCACAGGGCAGCTGTGATACCCTTACCTCCAGGCCTATTCAGTTGAATTTGAATAAACGAGTCAGCCTTTCTTTCATGGTGCAACGAAAAGGGAATGGTGATGCGCCGGATTTGACAGATTCTCTTGTCCTTGAATTTTATAATCCCACCGATTCACTTTGGTCGAGGCAGTGGTTTCTGAAGGGCGGAATATCGAACGGCACGGACACCTTGTTTGAATCCTACTGGGTTCACATCGATTCGAACTCGGTGTTCCAACAGGATGGATTCCGATTCCGATTCCGCAGCCATGGTGCCCGAACGGGTGCCTTGGATCATTGGCACCTGGATTATGTAAGGTTGTATCAAGCTTTTGACCCGAGTGGTGGAACGGTGGATTCTGTTTGGTCGGATGTGGCTATGACGAGGCCTGCGATAAGCCTGCTTCAGGACTACACCGCAGTTCCATGGGAACATTTCGTTTTTCTAAGTCCGACGCAGCAGGCAGACTTGCTGGTCGACACAGCAGCCATGTATTACCGGGTCACCTCATCGCTTCCTGCCGATGTGGGATTCAATCACCGCACCTATGATTTTCAAGGCACTCAAACATCCTCATTTGGGGCCACCAATGGTAATATTTTCCCCGGAAGGCCCAACAATGTATTTCTGAATTACGCCTTCCCTGTTTCATCAAATGCATTGCCACTTAGTCCATCTCTGACCAGCGATAGTACTCATTTTACGATTCGGAATTATTTCTCCAATGGCAATGCTTTTCCTGGTTTGAAGTCGAATGATACGGTTGAATTCAAGCAGGTGTTTTACAATTATTACAGTTTCGACGACGGATCTGCTGAGGGCGGTTATGATTTAATCGGTACCAATACAGGTAAGGTCGCTATGCGTTTTGATTTCTTGAGACCCGATACATTACGAGCTGTCCAGTTCTTTTTTGCCCAGTATGGTGATACAGTGACAAATTTGCTTTTCAACCTCAAAATCTGGTCAAGTATCAGTCCGGAGATCGTGCTCTATCAAAAGCCCAACCAACGAGCCAAGTACGCAGATAGCCTGAATGGTTTCGCTACTTATTTCCTTGATGCACCGCTGTTCGTCAATGGTCCGATTTTCATCGGGTTTCAGCAACAGCAAAATTTCCCCAGTGGTATCCACCTTGGTTTCGATAAAAATACATACAGTAGGGCATCTTAGCTCCTCCCGTCGTTTCGACCGGATATTCGCCAGAGCGGCACTCAAGACCATGCTTGTTATAGACCCTAAACGTGCCG
>JBJTJB010000309.1:0-1827 GCA_046095245.1 Bacteroidota bacterium
TACAAGGGCGTTGATGAACGTGTGCGCGAGCACTTTGTCACGCGGGAAATCAGCGTTGGTGATTATGTGCTTTCGGGTGGTGAGCTTGCAGCAGCAGTTGTGGCCGATGCGGTCATACGCTTGATTCCGGGCGTACTCAACGATGAAACATCGGCCTTATCGGATTCATTTCAGGATGGGTTGGTAGCACCTCCGGTGTATACGCGACCTGCCGAGTTCAGGGGCTGGAAAGTCCCGGATGTTTTGTTGTCAGGTCATGAGGAGAACATACAGCAGTGGCGCCATGAACGTGCTTTGGAACGGACGCGGGAACGACGCCCGGGTCTGATTCAGGAATGATTCACCCTTGGGTTGCGGAAGTCTTCTTCCTGCGGGTTGTGTAAAAAAAGAAAATCAGCAGCGCAAAAAAGTAAAGAGCAAAACCTGCTGTATACGTATGTTCCCAGGGTTCGCTGATCTTCACGATGAAATAGTTGATTCCGACTGATGCGGCTGCAAGTGCTGCAAAAACGATCCCGACTTTCCGGTCACTCAAGCCCAGCATAGCCAAACTGTGGGTGGTATGGTCTTTCCCTCCGATAAAGGGTGATCTTCCGGCAGCTAGCCTGTTGACGACCACCACGGTTGTGTCCAGGATGGGGAGCAAGAAAGTCATGGCTGTGGCGGAGAGTAGTTCTCCGGTTGCAGGAGTTTCTCCGGCATATGGATCATTCCAGAAGTAGATGACTCCCATAGCCGCAAGAAATGCCCCCAGGAACTGGCTGCCCGTATCGCCCATGTACATTTTCGATGGATTCCAATTGAAGTACAAGAAGGCAATTAGCGCAGCAAGCACACCCATCAACACGAGCAAGTGCATGCTGTGAAAATCGTTATGGATGACAATCCGAAGAATCGTATTGGCGACAATACCGATGGCTACGGTAGTCGTGATTCCATCCATGTTATCCAGCATGTTTACGGAGTTCATGATGCCGACAACCCAAAACAGGGTGAGTGCTACGTTCGCCCAATAATTTTCAAAAATCTCAATGGTAATACCTGTGCAAACTAAAATGACTCCGCACATCAGTTGAACTCCGAATTTGAGTCGGGGGCGTGTGTTATAGGCATCATCAGCAAGTCCGATGATGAATCCTGCACCACATGAAAGGATCAGTCCTACGAATCCAAGTTGATAGGTGTCCTGTGATGGCTCGAACAGGATGGAGTAGCTGGCCAGGGATAGCAGAAACATGATGTAAAAGGACAATCCACCGATTGCTGGTTTTGAAAGTGTGCCCCAACGGATGATGGTTCCATCTTCATTGTTTCTGATGCCAAGTGTTTTGAAAAACCGAAGAAAAAGGCTGTTCATCAAAAACGAGAATGCAGTGGCTGTCATGAAAAACGCCAGATACAAAGCTCCTATTGATACGGATGGATGAAGCATATTTAGGACAGGACGTAAATGAAATCGTTCAGATTCTGATTTAATTCAGGCAAAGCCATGTCTTTATCGGAAACAATCGGGTGTTCTATTCACCAGTCGATTCCAAGGGCTGGATCATTCCAGCGTATTCCGGTTTCATGCTGGGGTGAGTAGTAATTGGTGCATTTGTATAGGAAACAGGTTCCGTCCTCCAAGGCTGCAAACCCATGGGCAAAGCCTTCAGGTATCCACAATTGGCTGGGCTCGTTTTCTGAAAGCAATACGCTGATGTGTTGTCCGAAGGTTGGACTTCCTGCTCGGATATCGACGGCAACATCCCATGCACTGCCTTTAACAACGCGAACCAACTTACCTTGCGCAAATGGCTGTTTCTGGTAGTGAAGGCCCCGTATCAC
>JBJTJB010000310.1:0-1807 GCA_046095245.1 Bacteroidota bacterium
TTCATACATCAATGAAAATGCCATTGGTGTGGAGAGTTCCTCCACTGATTCCTATTCCGGTAACGGAAAAATCAAATTGACTCCGGTTCAGGATACAGACGGAGATGGCATACCTGACCCAATCGACAATTGCGTAATTTACGCCAATGCCTCTCAGCTCGACAGTGATGACGACGGTGTTGGCGACGTTTGCGATGCTTGCCCCGACAACCACTGGAAAACAGCACCCGGAATCTGCGGATGCACTACGGACGATGTTGATTCAAACAACAACGGCATTACCGATTGTCAGGAGGGGGTTTTTGGAAATTATCCGACCCAATTCCAGAAATACATCGTTCCGCAAAGTGGTTGGTATCTGCTGGATGTAAGTGGTGCCCAGGGCGGTCAAACTGATAACTCAATTGGCGGTAAAGGTGCACGTATGCAGGGTCGATTTTATCTGGAAGCCAGCGATGAGTTGCTGATCTCCGTAGGTGAAATGGGTGAACCGGGCCTGCCCCCCTGCCAGGTATCCGATGACCTGTGTGGCATCAGCATTGGCAAATTCACCTGGGAGGATGCCTTCGAAACCGCCCTGCGTTTCATGGATGAAATCTGGATTCCGAAAGTGGATTGGGAAGGATGTATGCGTTTTCTGTGGAGCGGAGCCGGTGGTGGTGGAGCGACCGCCATTCAACTCGCAAGCGAACACCCCAGGTTATTGATTATTGCAGGCGGTGGCGGAGGTGCGAGTGTGAACCTGGGAGGCATTGATGCTTCAACCGGAACTTCAGCCATTGGAGGCCGGAATCCGGGCACTAATGGCATGGGCGGAGGAATCGGCACAGGAACCATCGGAGTTTTTGATGGAACATTCGGCGGTAGTGGCGGCGGTGGTTATTACACACCTGGCGCCTGCCACCTGAGTGATGATGGTGGTCTGATTTCTATGGGAGGCCTTCCCCTCTCGACTTTCGCGGTTTACGGAGGTGCATCTCCGCTATCAGGAGGTGATGGCGGCTGGGGCGGCGGAGGCGAGGGCGGATCCTTCAATTGTAAGATCGGTGATCTTATTGTGAATGGTTTATTTTCCAACAATATAGCCAGCAATGGCGGTGGCGGAGGCGGAGGCGGATATAGTGGCGGAGGCGGTGGCAGTAATTCTATCGATGGTTTTTTCGCAGGAGGTGGTGGATCATTTTCATCCTCCCCTTGTACTCATACTACCGGGGGTTATAGGTCAGGACACGGGTTGGCCGTTATTACCGGACCGTTCTTTCAGCTGGATACGGTAACGACAACAGGAGCGTATGTGTGGACAGCCAACGCAATAACCTATACCGCGAGCGGCGATTACCATTACAACGATACAGCGAATTGTGTCACACGTAAACTGCATCTCGTCACAGCTCCTTGTTCTTTCGTAACCACTTTTTCCGATACGGTATTCGCATGTCAGTCGTACACTTGGCCACATAACGGAATCACCTATACCCAGAGCGGAACATACACTTCTTTGTCCGGATGCCAGTCAGGCACACTGCACCTGACAATCGAGAAACCGTACTTCACCCTTCAGCCCGGCATAGGGTCTGTCACGGGTGTCGGATCGACGGCAGTACACACCTATACCGTGGCGGCCGCAGGTGCATCCGGATTCACCTATCAGTGGTTCAGCAATACCACACAATCGAATGTCGGAGGCACCTTGATTCCCGGTGCGCAAACCGATACCTGGCAGCATACCGGCAACTCAGGGTACTATTACTGCAAAATCACATCCTCCAACGGTTGTGTCATCACCAGCGAACCATCCGGCCAAGTT
>JBJTJB010000311.1:0-6763 GCA_046095245.1 Bacteroidota bacterium
GCTGATAACCTGGAGATCGTATCACCCGAAGGACGGGTTGTTTTGTACGGTAACACGAATCAAGGAGTGCTGGATCTTGCCGGACTTCCGCCAGGCGTGCTGCTGATTCGTTCAATAGATGAGAATTGGAAACCGGTGCGCGTACTACACCAGCCCGGTCACTTTTGAATGACGGTATTCGTCAATTGGTTGTAATACATCTGCAGATTATTCAATTCACGCAATTCCTCCAGCAGATGATCGGAAGAGATGCCTGCATCCGACAGGGTCTTGAGCTCGAGAAACTTGTTCGCCTTGATGCGGATGATCTGCTTTTTCTTGATGTAGGCTACCGGATCGATGACTGCTTTGTGAAGTTGCTGCTCTTCGGTCTTGACATCGATCTTGTGCCGTGACCAATCGGCCAGCTGATGCGAAGGAGTCATCAGGCTAATGGCAGTTTGGCGGATCTCCGGATCAAGCACCTGCAGGAATCGCTGCTGATCGTATCCTAGAGCGTTGTCGGACAGCGTGGCGAATTCGGCCAGGATGCCTGCATACACCGGATTCAAAAACCGGATATCATCGAAACGCAATTCGGAGATGATAAAATCACGGATACGCACCTGAGGTCCATCGGTTTTCCCTGTTTCAGGGTCTGGGACCGGAATTTCATGATCGGCATATAACAGCAGGATACGGATGATCTCCTCCTCCTGGCTGATGGCATCGAACTCATCCACTGACTGCTCATCTGCCGTTGGATCTTCGGGACCACCGCCTTCAACGCCACCCTGTTCCGGACCGGGCACCGATCCCACATCGCTCGGACGGCTTGTGGTTTTGCTACGCAACAGCTTATTGAGTTCGCCGAGTAAGACGTTCTCAGCCATCTCCATCAAAACGGCAGTATGGCGGATATAGGAAGCGCGGGTGATGGCATCCGGAACCTTGGCAATGGTCGAAACAATATCGCGGATCAAAGCAGCCCGCTTAATCGGATCTCCGGCAGCATCACCCAGGAGCAAACGCGTTTTGAAACTGATGAAATCGACGGCTTCTGCATCCAGGAAACGTTTCAGCTCGACCTGATCCACTCTCTTTGAATAGGAATCGGGATCATCGCCATCGGGAAAAAGGACCACGCGAACATTCATTCCCTCTTCCAGAATGAGATCGATGCCGCGCAGAGAGGCCTTTATTCCTGCAGGATCGCCATCATACAATACCGTGATGTTGCGTGTATAACGTCCAATCAGACGGATCTGCTCCACCGTGAGAGCAGTACCGCTGGAAGCCACGACATTTTCGACACCCGCTTGGTGCAGAGATACCACATCGGTATACCCTTCAACAAGATAACAGGCATCGGTTGCGATAATCGCCTTTTTGGCATGTGCGATGCCATAAAGATTCTTACTCTTGATATAAATCTCCGTCTCGGGCGAGTTCAGGTATTTCGGACTCTTGGGATCGGCTTTCAGGATCCTAGCACCGAACCCGACCGGCCTTCCGGTCAGGTTGTGTATGGGGAAAACCACGCGTGCCCTGAAGCGGTCGTATCGGCGGTTTTCCTGTGCAATGGTCAAGCCGGTTTTCTCCAATAAGTCGGGCTGATAACCGCGTTCTGCCGCAGCAGTGGTCAAGGCATCCCATTTCTCGAACGCATAACCGAGTTTGAATTTCCGGATGGTCTGGTCACTGAATCCTCGCTCACGGAAATAGGAAAGACCTACGGAGCGCCCTTCATCGCTGTTCCATAGGGCGTCCTCAAAAAAATCCTGCGCAAAACCGGTCACCGTAAAGAGGTTCTCACGCAGGGAGTCCTGTTCAGCCTGCTCAGCCGATGGAGCTTCCTCTTCAATGGTGATGTTGTACTTTGCTGCAAGCCACCGCAAGGCCTCCGGGAAGGTCAGATGCTCGTGTTCCATGACAAAAGTGGCCGAATCGCCGGCCTTACCGCATCCGAAACATTTGAAAAAGCCCTTGGCCGGAGATACCGTGAACGACGGAGTCCGCTCGTTGTGAAAGGGACAGAGTCCGAGTAAATTGGCACCGCGCTTTCGCAGGACCACGAAATCGCCCACCACCTCTTCAATGCGGGCGGAATCCAGAATCTGCTCCTTGGTGGTATTACTGATCATGTTCTATGCGTAAAGATAGCTGCTGGAATCCGGCTTCCCTACCCAAGTGGGCCTGAAATCAGCCAAATCAATGGCTGCGCTCGGTCGTAAACCGGACCAGTTGGATAAGGCCCTCCTTGTAAACCGCATCGGGGAAGCTCTCCAACAGTGCAAATGCCTTTTCCCGATACGCCTCCATCTGCTGCCGGGCATACTGGATGCCCCCGGATGTATGGATCAGGTCCATTACATTGGACACCCTGGCTTCATCATCCGAGTGATTCTTTACCGTATTGATGATAAAGCGCTTTTGTGTTGAATCCACCTTTGCCAATGCATGGATGAGCGGCAAGGTGAGTTTGTGTTCTTTGATGTCGCCGCCACGCGGTTTTCCTGTCTTACCCGAATCATCGAAATCGAGCAGATCGTCTTTGATCTGAAAGGCGATTCCAACCGCCAAACCGAAATCGTGCATCCGTTTTACCGTTTCGGCATTGGCTCCTGCGGCACTTGCACCGGTAGCGCAACACGATGCGATGAGAGAAGCGGTTTTTGCCGAAATGATTTCGAAATAGACCTCTTCGGTGATGTCCAGCCTACGCGCTTTTTCAATCTGGAGCAACTCGCCCTCGCTCATCTTGCGGACTGCGTCGGATACGATGCTCAACAAATCGAATTCACGGTGCTCAACAGCAAGCAGGAGTCCGCGCGAGAGCAGATAATCACCGGCAAGCACCGCAATCTTATTTTTCCAAAGTGCATTGATTGAAAAGAATCCCCGACGCAGGTTGCTATCGTCCACCACATCATCGTGCACGAGTGTGGCTGTATGGAGCAATTCGATGAGCGAAGCTGCACGAAAACTACTGTCGCCGATTCCACCGCAGAGTCCGGATGAGAAAAACACGAACATCGGACGCATCTGCTTGCCTTTCCGTTTTACGATATAGGTCATGATCCGATCGAGCAGCGGGACGGAACTACGCATCGCCTCACGGAACCGTGGTTCGAAGGCATCCATTTCAGCCCGTATCGGGTTACGGATCTGATCGAGTTGGGAAGCCATTATCGGGAGAAGAGGGAACGGGACGAATGTAATGAATCGGTCTGGTCGTATCAGGAACTGCGTTTGTAGACCGGCACAGTGCTGCAGGGTTCACCGTAAAGAATGCTCTTGGCAACCGGCCGCAGGATTTCAGTCAGGCGCGCATATGCCTGCGCAGGTACAGGTTTATTGCTACACCCTTTAATCACGACACGTTGGTCGCGGTAGTCCTCCGGATTGATAGTGCGTAGCACTTCCGTATACAGGTGCGATTCGAGCGATTCCAGGTCACCCACAACGGTGGTTCTGGCGAAAGGACTAAGTGCAGTGATGAGAAGCATCCAGGCCCAGCGGGGTATGATGGCATCGGTGGAGCAGTACAATGCCACATGTTTTGAAGCATATCCACTCCAGTCGTGTTGTGCTATAAATTCGCGGAAATCCTTTTCACGCAGCAAGAGACCCTCAATCAGGAGATGAGAAATATCGAATAAGATACGTTCGCCCTCGGGGTATAGATCCTCGAGGTCGATGGTGATCAATCCGCTTTGGGCGACTTTGTTTACGATATCCGACATCAGTTTTTGGCTTGGATTTTCAATGTGTCCATTACCACATGCCAAGTTCGAGGCGGGCTTCTTCGCTCATCATGGTTTTTTCCCATGGCGGCTCAAAAGTGATTTCGACCTTGGCGCTGTTCACATCGGGCATATCGCGTACCTTCTGCTCCACATCGGGGGGCAGTGTTTCAGCAACCGGACAGGCGGGTGAGGTGAGTGTCATGCGGATGTGTACATCATTCCCGTCGTTGATGTTGATCTCGTAAATGAGACCCAGTTCCCAGATGTCGACCGGAATCTCGGGATCATAACAGGTCTTCAGCACGTCAATCACACGATCACGCAGCGGTTTGATTTCGGGCAAGGTATCGTTCTCGGTCATGGGCTGTGTTTCAATTGGCGGAGTGTGCAAGTGCATACGCTTTCATTTGCTTCACCATCGCATTCAGTCCGTTGGCACGGGTAACGGCCATGTGTTGACGCAATCCGATGGCATCAATGAATTCCAGTTTGGCATCCAGTATTTCACGGGGCGTACGACCGGACAATACCTTCATCAGCAGGGCAATCTCTCCCTTCACAAATGTGGAGTCGCTATCGGCCGAGAAAACAACACGGCCATCGCTGTAATCGGCATCAAGCCACACAGAGCTCTGACATCCCTTGATGCGGTAATCGTCTGTTTTGAGAGCGGGATTGAAAACAGGTAACTTTTGACCCAACTCAATGATGTATTGGTATTTCTCCTCCCAGGTATCGAAGAGGGCAAAATCGTCGATGATTTCCTGCTCGAGTGCTTCCATGATTACGCGTTTAAGGGACGAAGCAACCGAATTGCACCATGCAGGTGGTTCACAAACTCATCAACCTCCTCCAAGGAATTGTAAAACATGAACGAAGCACGGATCGTACCCGGTATTCCGAAGCGATGCATGACAGGCTCGGTACAGTGATGACCGGTACGTACTGCAATCCCTTTCGTATCCAGATACATTCCTGCATCGAGGGCATTGACTTCGTCAATTACGAATGACAAAACACTTGCTTTTTCAGCGGCGGTTCCAATCAGCCTCACGCCGGGAACATCCTGCAAGGCAGTCGTAGCGTGTGCAAGCAGTGTGTTTTCCCATTGAACAGCAGCATTGCGGTCGATGGACTCCCAATACCGCAGGGCCTCGCCCAAGGCAATCACTCCGGCAATGTTGGGTGTGCCTGCTTCAAAGCGCAGGGGAATATCGTTGTAGGTGGTACGTTCAAAACTCACCGAGCGAATCATCTCTCCTCCACCCTGGTAAGGTGGCATACGTTCGAGCAAGGCACGTTTTCCGTACAGGACACCGATACCGGTCGGTCCCAGAATCTTGTGTCCACTAAACGCGAAAAAGTCGGCATCCAATTCCTGCACATCAATCTGGAAATGGGCTGTGCTTTGCGCTCCATCCACAAACACAGGAACACCTTTGGCATGAGCGAGGCGTATCACCTCCTTGACCGGATTAATGGTTCCGAGGGAATTCGACACATGCACCAGGGATACGATCCGTGTGCGATCCGTAATCAAGTTGTCCACCTGGTCAAGGCGCAACTGACCATCATCATCCATCGGTATCACCCGCAGGTTGGCACCCTTCTCCTCGCAGAGCATTTGCCAGGGAACAATGTTGCTGTGGTGCTCCATGGCGCTGATGAGTACCTCATCGCCGGCTTGCACATTGGTACGACCGAAAGTCGCTGCAACAAGATTCACCGCCTCGGTGGTTCCACGCACGAACACGATTTCATCCTCCGAGGAGGCATTCAGGAAGCCTTTGAGCGCAACACGAACTGCATCGTATGCCTCCGAAGCTTTTTGTGAAAGGTAATGTACACCCCGGTGGATATTGGCATTGCTATGGGAGTAGTAATCCGTTATCGCATCGATGACCGCCTTGGGTTTTTGGGAAGAGGCCGCATTATCGAAATAGATCAGCGGCTTCCCGTAGGGACGCTCGGAGAGGATCGGAAAATCGGCGCGGATGCGGGCCGGATCGAAGGCGTTCATTGGATTGCGTATGTACGGAACCGTTATAGCCGGCTCAAGACTGCAGATTACTTAGTTTCCGGTCAAGCACTTCGAGCAATGCTTCACGGATTCCGGTGTGTTCCACCTGTGAAATGACATCAGCCGCAAAGGCCTGGTTCAGTAAAGCCCGAGCAGTGGACTCACCGATACCGCGTGCACGCAGGTAGAACAGGCTCTCCTCGTCGAGCTGTCCGGTGGTTGCACCATGACTGCATTTCACATCATCGGCATAAATCTCCAGCTGAGGCTTGGTGTTCATGGATGCTTCATCGCTCAACAGGATATTCTTGTTGCTCTGATATGCATTTGTTTTCTGTGCATCGGGTCTGACCCAGATCTTTCCATTGAATACACCCTGTGCGCGGCCGGCAATGATACCCTTGTAGAGTTCACTGCTGAAGCAGTTCGGTTGCGCGTGGTCTACCAGGGTATGGTTGTCGACAACCTGATCGCCATCGAGAACATACAAGCCGTTGAGGTAGGTGTTGATCTGCTGCCCGTCAAGACGCAAATTCAAGGAGTTGCGTACGAGTGCTCCCCCCAGCGTCAGAGTCGTGAGGTGCTGGTAGCTATCTGCTGCCATGTGGACCTTGTGGTAGGAGATGTTTCGCGCATGGGCATTCTCGTGCTGCACTTTGATGTGCTGCACGCGGGCTCCTACCCCGACCACGGTTTCTGTTACGGCATTGGTCAGCGTGGATGCACCCTCGCCGATGGTATGATATGATTCGATGAGCGTACACGATGAGCCGGCAGCAACAACAAGCAGCAGGCGGGTACATACATTCAGCGGCGACGATTCAGGAACCGCAGCAAAGGCCACGTGAAGTACGGTCTCCACCTGGGCATTCTCCTCGACCAGGATAATGAGCGGATCGAAACTGAGCATCGTGTTGAGTGCCACCAACGGTTCGGTGTGTACGACGGCAAGACTGAACAAGTGATCAATCACTGCAGGCTCCGTACCCAGCTCGGCCAGTGAACCGATACGTAC